>NZ_PNCY01000003.1:0-6667 GCF_005887105.1 Pseudoalteromonas sp. S2893
TAAGGCCTTTTTTGTGGTGTATAAGTTAGCGTGCGTAAGGGTCTGCAACTATTTTATCTATATACCATTTCCCTTTTTTACGAAGCATTTTAACGCTGCGCATATCATCGACTTTATCGCCATTAAAGTAGCCTGTAAAAATGAGGTTTATTTTGGCGTTATCGCCATATTGTTCGCGTACGCTCATGTTGGTCATATCGACTTCAATTACTACTTCATCGTATTGCAGGTTTACTAAGTTTCGGGCAAATTGCTTAGCGGTGCCATAGGATTTCATAATTCGGCTGAGGTTAGGGGTGGCCATTGTGCTGGCTTTTTGTAAATCTTTTTGATTATACAATGCATCAAAGTAAGCGGTGGCTGTATCGCCCGGTGAGTCGCCCAGCGTTTGTACGCTATCGCCACAGGCGGCTAAAAATAAGCATACGATAAAACTTAAATAAGCTGTTGTTTTTTTCATGTTGAATGTTTTTAATTAGTTTTTTTAAAGTGTGTGGTTAATTAAACAAGATGTAAAGCAGCACTGGGGAATAAATAGAAAATTGAATCATAAATAATAAAAAAGGATGCCATAAGCATCCTTTTAAGTATCTCAAGGAGAGAAGTTTACTGTACTAATTCTTGCTCGCTAAATTCTTCAGCAAACATTGGGCTAGACAGGTAACGCTCTGTGGCACTTGGTAAAATCACCACAATATTTTTATCAGCGTTTTCTGGCTTTTCAGCAAGGCGTTTAGCGGCAACAACAGCTGCGCCTGATGAAATACCCACTAAAATACCTTCTTTTTTCATTAGCTCATGAGCCATTGCAATAGCATCTTCGTTTGATACTTGCTCAGCACCATCAATCACACTTAAATCAAGGTTACCAGGAATAAACCCTGCGCCAATACCTTGAATTTTATGTGGTCCTGGTTTTACTTCTTCGCCTGCAAGCGTTTGGCTAATGACAGGTGAGTTAGTTGGCTCAACTGCAATCGCTTTAACATCTAGGCCTTTTTCGTTTTTAAGGTAACGGCTAACACCTGTAATAGTACCGCCAGTGCCTACACCTGCTACAAAAAAGTCTACTTTACCATCAAGCGCTTCAAAAATTTCTGGGCCGGTTGTTTCAAAGTGAATTTTTGGGTTAGCTGGGTTTTCGAACTGTTGTAATAAAATGTATTTTTCTGGATCTGTTGCTTGAATTTCTTTTGCTTTTTCAATTGCGCCATTCATACCTTTAGCGCCATCTGTAAGCACTAAGTTAGCGCCTAATGCTTTTAATAGTTTGCGGCGCTCTAGGCTCATTGTATTTGGCATGGTGAGTGTTAATTTGTAACCACGTGCTGCTGCAACAAATGCAAGGGCAATACCTGTATTACCCGATGTAGGTTCAATTAGCTCTTTACCTTTAACAAGCTGACCTGATTTTTCAGCTTCCCAAATCATTGATGCACCAATACGACATTTAATACTAAAGCTAGGATTACGCGATTCTACTTTAGCGTAAACGTTTCCGCCTGTTACGCGATTAAGTTTTACCAGTGGTGTATTACCAATGCTTAGTGAGTTATCTTCAAAAATAGTAGACATAATGTTCCTTTGGATACAATCTGATCAATGTGTTAATAGCCTTTGCTATTAACTATATAAATACACTTTACTGCGAGTTTAAAAAAACTAAAGTAAAGTTTGGCTATAACATATATCTATTGGGCTTATAACCAGCCGAAATAAAAATTAGTTATTATTGTTGCTTTAGTTATTAAAGATGCGGGCTCATTTTTAAATTTAAAGAGTAAATTTCGCCACGTAGTTAAAAAATGCTCAGAGTAGGCTAATTATTGCGATGTTTTTGTGTGTTATTTGCGCACATGAATATAACTTGAATACTTTTATCACACAATGCGCCTAAAACATGTTAAAAACACTCTATCTATATTCAACTAAGCAATCACAATGAAGTTAATCTTAAAATTAATTGCCGGTATTGTGGCCGGTATTTTGGTCGGGCTTTATGTGCCTCTCACAGGTGTTGAGCTTTTATTTACTGTTAAAGAACTTATTGGCCAACTTATTTCTTTTACCATCCCATTAATTATTTTATTTTTTATTGCTTCGGGCATTGCGGGCTTGCCTAAAGGGTCTGGCCATTTATTAGGTAAAACTGTTGGCTTTGCTTATAGCTCTACAGTAATTGCAGGTACGCTTGCCTTTTTACTAGTAAGTGCGGTTATTCCACTGCTAAGTGGCAATATTACGTTTGAAGCCGAAGTTGCCACTGAAATTGGCAGTTTTATTGATTTAGAAATTCCACCGCTGATGGGTGTAATGACAGCGCTTGTGACTGCATTTGTGTTTGGTATTGGCATGAGCCAACTTGAATTAGAAACACTTAAAAAAGTGTCTGATCAGGGTCGCGATGTAATCGATGCTTTATTATCTAAAGTAATTATTCCGGCATTACCATTTTACATTGCGGGTGTATTTGCAGAAATGACCGTAGCAGGGACCGTGGTAGATACACTGCAAACCTTTGGTGTTGTGCTTATTGCAGCACTTGTTATGCATTGGCTGTGGCTAACCGTATTATATGTTTCTACGGGGATATTACTTAAACGTAACCCGTTGGAGCTCGTTAAAAATATGCTTCCTGCTTATTTTACAGCGCTGGGGACAATGTCGAGCGCGGCAACCATTCCGGTGTCTTTGCAATCAAGCAAAGCAAATAACGTAAAAGAAGATGTAGCAAACTTTACAGTGCCACTGTGCGCTACTATCCATTTATCGGGTTCTACCATTACGATTGTGACGTGTGCAATGGCCGTTATGTTTTTATCGCCAAGCATGGAAGTACCTTCTTTAATGGGGATGCTGCCGTTTATTATGATGTTAGGGGTAGTAATGATTGCAGCGCCAGGTGCGCCTGGTGGAGCAGTAATGTCGGCGCTCGGTTTATTAACCAGTATGCTTGGCTTTAACGAAGGCGCTGTTGCACTTATGATTGCACTTTACCTTGCGCAAGATAGCTTTGGTACAGCGTGTAATGTAACAGGCGATGGTATTATTGCCCTATGGGTAGACCGTTTTAGCGAAAAAGCAGCGTCATAAAAAAACTAAAGTACTGGTTTTTAGCAGTAGTAAAATAATGCTAAAAGATGAGTACACCTAAAGCGAAGCAATAATATTAGTTATTGTTTCGCTTTAACTGTGGTAATGTGGCAAATTAGATTGTTTGTCGCGTATTGTTAGGTTAATGAGGGTATTACATTGATTAATGTGCTTTTAGTTGATGACCATGAGCTGGTACGAACTGGTATAAAACGTATATTAGATGATGTACGTGGTTTTAAAGTGGTAGGCGAAGCTAAAGATGGAGAGGCTGCGGTACAGTTTTGTCGCCAGCACGCACCTAATATTGTATTAATGGATATGAACATGCCTGGCATGGGTGGCTTAGAGGCCACAAAAAAGATTTGTCGCTATTGCCCAGATGTAAAAATTATTGTGCTTACGGTTAATTGCGAAGACCCATTTCCATCAAAAGTAATGCAAATTGGCGCGCATGGCTTTTTAACCAAAGGTGCGGGTTCTGATGAAATGGTTCGTGCTATACGGTCTGTTCATGCAGGTCAGCGTTATATCGCCCCAGAAATTGCACAACAAATAGCCCTTGCACAAGTAACAGGGCGTACCGATGAAAACCCTTTTCAAAGCTTATCTGAGCGCGAGCTACAAATTATGCTAATGATCACCAAAGGTGAAAAAGCTCAAGATATTGCCGAGCGCTTAAATTTAAGCTCAAAAACAGTGAACAGCTACCGTTACCGTATGTTTGAAAAATTAAACGTAGGGGGCGACGTTGAGCTTACTCATTTGGCTATTCGCCATAAAATGATTGATATAGACGTATCTCATTAATTTTTTAATTTATGTCTGAATTCGATCACGCCCAATTTTTAAAAACGCTATCAAGTGAACCGGGTGTATACCGTATGCTTGATAGTGAACAACAAGTTATTTATGTCGGTAAAGCTAAAAACTTAAAAAAACGAGTAAGTAGCTACTTTAGATCTAATCTAACCGACAGCAAAACCCGTGTGCTAGTGAGTAATATTTGCGATATTGAAGTTACGCTCACAAACACCGAAACCGAAGCCCTGCTGCTTGAAAACAACCTTATAAAAAAATATCAGCCGCGTTATAACATTTTATTACGTGATGATAAGTCATACCCCTATATATTACTTACCAGTCATAAACATCCGCGTTTAGCCTTTCATAGAGGCAGCCGCAGGGTAAAAGGCGAGTATTTTGGTCCTTTCCCAAGTGCTGGCGCAGTGTCGGAAAGTTTGCGTTTAATGCAAAAAATATTTCCTGTACGTCAGTGCGAAGATGCCTATTACCGTGCTAGAAGCCGTCCGTGTTTACAGTATCAGCTAAAGCGCTGCTCAGCACCGTGTGTTAATAAAGTGACAGAGCAAGAGTACGGCGAACAAGTTGATTATGTACGTAAGTTTTTAACAGGTAAGTCGCACGAAGTAATAGCCGATTTAATAAAAAAAATGGAAGCGGCGAGTAAAGACCTTAACTTTGAGCTCGCAGCTAAAGTGCGTGACCAAATTATGCTACTGCGAAAAATGCAGGAGCAGCAGTCTATTTCAGGTAATTTTGCTGAAATGGATGTGGTAGGTTTTGCGCACTTAAATGGATTAAATGGGATTCATTTATTAATGATCCGTGATCATAAAGTGCTAGGCAGTAAAACCTATTTTCCAAAAGTGCCTAAAGATTCGGGGCAAGAGGAAATACTCACTTCGTTTTTAGGGCAATATTATTTAGCGCCTGGTGCGACAGGGCGCATAGCAAAAGAAATTATTTTACCGTTCGAGATTGAAGAAAGTAGCGCATTGAGTGAAGCTCTTACGCAAATTAGTGAGCGCAAAGTATCGCTTAAAGTGGTCACCCGCGGAGAGCGAGCACAATACCTTCAACTTGCTAATAAAAACGCATTAAACAGCATTACCGTTAAACAAAGTACGCAAGACTCTATAAACAAACGTTATGCACAATTAAAAGCGACCCTAGGCTTAGATGATATAAACAGAATGGAATGTTTTGATATCAGCCATACCATGGGGGAGAACACAGTAGCCAGTTGTGTAGTATTTGATTCGCAAGGGCCAAATAACAAAGAGTACAGGCGCTACAACGTAACGGGTATAACCGGCGGTGATGATTACGCGGCAATGGAGTTTGCACTGAACAAACGCTACAACAAAGTGGTAGATGAAGACAAAATTCCTGACGTTATATTCATTGATGGTGGTAAAGGGCAACTAGGCCGTGCAGAGCAGTATTTTGCCACGTGGCCACATGCTAAAATGCCGCTGTTAGTAGGTGTAGCAAAAGGCACAAGCAGAAAGCCAGGCCTTGAAACCTTATTAATTGATGGCGGGCGAAAAACGATTCCTATGGATTCGGATGCGCCAGCACTTCATTTAATCCAGCATATTCGCGATGAGTCGCACCGATTTGCCATTGCAGGGCACCGTAATAAGCGCCAAAAACAGCGCACGCAATCATTATTAGAAGAGATCAATGGAGTAGGTTCTAAGCGCCGCCAAACATTATTAAAATATTTAGGGGGCATGCAAGGGGTAAAAGCTGCTAATATAGAACAGTTAAAGAAAGTTCCTGGGATCAGTCCTGACATGGCTGAGAAGATATTTAACCATTTGCATGACAAGGGCTAGCCCTTCATGCGAATATAGAAAAAAGACATATCCAAGTAGTTATGTGGAATATTCCAAACACACTCACAACCTTTAGACTTTTTCTTATCCCCATATTTTTGGTGATATTTTACTTGCCTTATAGCTGGGCGTTTTTTGCTGCCGCTTTTATTTTTTGGCTTGCATCAATCACCGATATACTTGATGGCTATTTAGCACGAAAGCTAGAACAATCTACGCCTTTTGGTGCGTTTTTAGACCCTGTAGCCGATAAGGTTATGGTGTGTGCTGCACTTGTTGCGCTCTCTGATCATTATCAGTCTATGTATATGACGATTCCGGCACTTATTATTATTAGCCGTGAAATAGTGATATCTGCATTACGTGAGTGGATGGCCGAACAAGGCAAACGTGGAAACGTTGCAGTATCAAATATGGGCAAAATAAAAACCGCGGCGCAAATGTTGGCGATTATTGGCCTAATTTGGCAATACGATACGTGGATGATCTATTTAAGTTTTGCTTTATTGTATATAGCCACCTATTTAACACTGAGCTCTATGGTGCAATATTTAATGGCTGCATGGAGTGAATTGACCAAAAATTGATTGTAAATGTCTAATAACGCACCGTTTTAGATAAAAAATAATCAAACAGTTCAAAAGTGGCATTTTTTGTGTTGACGCGTTTAATAATCTCTGTAGAATGCGTCCGTGTTGAGAGGGCATAGCCCCTAAGATAAAGAAAACCAAAGTTACTTAGTTAGCAGCGTAAACATCGCAAGATGTTGAATAACGCAGATAATTAAATAATAATGCGGCACTAGCTCAGTTGGTAGAGCGCGACCTTGCCAAGGTCGAGGTCACGAGTTCGAGCCTCGTGTGCCGCTCCAAATTAGTTTGATCCACTTGCTTTAAATAGCAAACTCGATGCCCGAGTGGTGGAATTGT
>NZ_PNCY01000030.1:0-128465 GCF_005887105.1 Pseudoalteromonas sp. S2893
TTCAAACTTTTCTTTTGCCATCTTAAAAAATTCCTAATTAAGAAATTAAAGCCTGACTCACTATTGAGCCAGACAAGCTAAAATCATATAACAGCGCGAGCTGAAATTATTGTATCTGCAACATTTTTAGAGGCTTCAGCGTACTTCAAAAACTCCATAGAGTAAGAAGCACGGCCCTGTGTTGCAGATCGTAAAGCAGTTGCATAACCAAACATTTCAGAAAGAGGAACCTGAGCATTAACTTGCTTAAGTCCACCTATTGCATCTTCCATGCCTTCGATTATGCCGCGACGACGGTTTAAGTCGCCAACTACATCACCCATGTTTGAGTCAGGAGTGATTACTTCAACCTTCATCATTGGCTCTAAAAGTACAGGGTCAGCTTTAAGCGCCCCAGCTTTCATTGCCATTGAACCTGCAATTTTAAATGCCATTTCATTCGAGTCTACATCATGGAATGAACCATCATATAAAGTCGCTTTAACGCCAAGTAATGGGTAGCCTGCCAGTACACCTTGAGACATTTGCTCTTGGATACCTTTGTCTACCGCAGGGATAAATTCTTTTGGAACCGAACCACCTACAGTTTCGTTAACGAACTCATAAATTGGTGCTTCATCATCCGAAATATCCATCGGTTCAAGTTTAACCCAGACGTGACCATATTGACCACGACCACCTGATTGACGTACAAACTTCCCTTCAACTTCAACAGTTGAACGAATAGCTTCTCGGTATGCAACCTGCGGCTTACCAACGTTACATTCAACACTGAATTCACGTTTCATACGGTCGACAATGATATCAAGGTGAAGTTCACCCATACCAGAGATTATAGTCTGGCCTGATTCTTCGTCAGTTTGTACACGAAAAGACGGATCTTCTGCGGCTAGTTTACCTAGTGCAATACCCATCTTATCTTGGTCAGCGATTGTGCGAGGCTCAACCGCAACAGAGATAACTGGCTCTGGGAACTCCATACGCTCTAGCGTAATGATAGAGTTCGGATCACACAGTGTCTCACCTGTTGTTACGTCTTTAAGACCAATAGCTGCCGCAATATCGCCTGCGTAAACTTCTTTGATCTCTTCACGTGAGTTTGAATGCATCTGTACGATACGACCAAATCGCTCACGCTTACTTTTAACTGGGTTATAAACCGCGTCACCCTGTTTAACAGTACCAGAGTAAACACGGAAAAAGGTTAAAGTGCCAACAAACGGGTCTGTTGCAATTTTAAATGCAAGTGCAGCAAACGGCGCTTTATCATCAGCTGGACGTTCTTCCTCAGTTCCATTTTCTAGGATACCTTGGATTTGTTTCACTTGTGTTGGTGCAGGCATGTATTCAACAACGCCATCAAGCACAGCTTGAACGCCTTTGTTTTTAAATGCACTACCACACGTAATGGGAACAATTTCGTTCGCTAATGTGCGTTGACGTAAGGCAGATTTAATCTCTGCTTCACTTAACTCTTCACCTTCTAAGTACTTATCCATTAGTTCTTCAGAGGCTTCAGCTGCACTTTCAACTAAATGAGAGTGCCATTCTTGAGCGAGCTCTTGAAGTTCTGCCGGTATTGCCTCATAAGAGAAAGTCATACCCTGGTCCGCTTCGTTCCAGTTAATGGCTTTCATTTTTATAAGGTCAATAACACCTTTAAAGTCGTCTTCAGCGCCAATTGGCAACTGGATTGGAACAGGCGTTGCTCCAAGACGAGATTTCACCTGGCCTACAACCGTTAAGAAGTCAGCGCCGGTGCGATCCATTTTATTTACGAAGATCATTCTTGGAACTTCGTATTTGTTCGCTTGGCGCCAAACTGTCTCAGTTTGCGGCTGTACACCTGATGAAGCACAAAGAACAACTACCGCACCATCAAGTACGCGTAAAGAACGCTCTACTTCAATAGTGAAATCTACGTGTCCTGGAGTATCAATAATATTGATACGATGGTCGTCAAATTGCGCGTCCATCCCTTTCCAGAAACACGTTGTTGCAGCAGAAGTGATTGTGATACCACGCTCTTGTTCCTGCTCCATCCAATCCATAGTTGCGGCGCCATCATGTACTTCACCGATCTTATGAGAAAGACCTGTGTAGAACAGAACACGTTCTGTTGTGGTGGTTTTGCCTGCATCTACGTGAGCTACTATGCCGATATTACGGTAGCGCTCAAGTGGAGTTGTACGTGCCATATGATCCTCTTAAAGGTTAAGGACAGATTACCAACGGTAATGTGCGAATGCTTTATTCGCTTCAGCCATACGGTGAACGTCTTCACGTTTCTTAACCGCAGTGCCTTTGTTGTCAGCAGCGTCAACGATTTCTTGAGCTAAACGTAAGCCCATAGATTTTTCGCCACGCTTACGTGCAGCGTCTACTAACCAACGCATACCTAATGCGTTGCGACGTACTGGACGTACTTCAACTGGAACTTGATAAGTTGAACCACCAACACGGCGAGATTTAACCTCTACCTGTGGACGGATGTTATCAAGTGCAGATTCAAAGATTTCTAGGTGCGACTTGCCTGATTTCTCAGCAGCCACGTCTAGCGCACCATAAACAATTTTTTCAGCAGTAGATTTCTTGCCGTCTAACATTACGATGTTAACGAATTTAGCAAGAAGTTCCGATCCGAACTTAGGATCTGGAAGAATTTTACGTTGACCTATTACGCGTCTTCTAGGCATTTTGTATCTCCGGTTTATTCAGGTTTGTCCTTTTGGAACAATCACCCAAAACAATAATTAATAATATTTAGTGCTTGGCCTTACTAACGGAAAACAATTAGCCTTTAGGGCGTTTTGCACCGTATTTAGAACGAGCTTGACGACGGTCGCTAACGCCTGCACAGTCAAGTGCACCACGTACAGTGTGAAAACGCACACCTGGTAAATCTTTAACACGACCACCACGGATTAGGATTACACTGTGCTCTTGAAGGTTATGACCTTCACCACCGATGTATGATGTTACTTCGAAACCGTTAGTTAAACGTACACGAGCTACTTTACGTAACGCTGAGTTTGGTTTCTTAGGTGTAGTTGTATATACGCGAGTACATACACCACGCTTTTGCGGACACGCTTTAAGCGCAGCTGAGTTACTTTTAGTAACCTTGCTACGACGTGGCTTACGCACTAGCTGGTTAATAGTTGCCATTTAAATAGCTCCTGAAATTAAAATTACTACTGAAAAAAATAAAAAAATCCGCCCTTTTTACAAGCTTGTAACATACATGCAAGTAAATGGGTGGCGGAATTTTAATGAGCAAAGTTTAACCTGTCAACCTAAACTCATCGTAAGACAGTAGATAACTGTCTTACGATTTATTAATCTGTTGATTAATAAGAGTTTATTGATTTCCAGATAAATCTGCGTTCAGAGCATCTGTTAGTGCTTGAGTTGCCTCTTCTGCACTTACTGTTTGCTCTTCAACAACTTCACCCTGCTTGCGGCGAGCCATACGGTCTTGGTGATACGCAAAGCCAGTACCGGCTGGGATCAGACGACCCACAATTACGTTTTCTTTCAGACCACGAAGCTCATCGCTCTTACCATTCACTGCGGCATCTGTAAGAACACGTGTTGTTTCTTGGAAAGACGCTGCCGAGATGAAAGATTCGGTTGCTAGTGATGCTTTCGTGATACCCATAAGTTGTATTTCAAACTTCGCTGGGATTTTACCTTGTTTTTCAAGGTCACGATTAGCGATATTTACGCGAGCTACTTCAATTTGCTCACCCGCTAAGAATTCAGTATCACCGCCGTCAAGGATGGTACATTTACGTAGCATCTGACGAATAATTGTTTCAATGTGCTTATCATTGATCTTAACGCCCTGCAAACGGTAAACCTCTTGCACTTCGTTAACAATGTAGTTAGCAACATGAGTCACACCACGTAGGCGTAAGATGTCATGTGGTGATTCAGGACCATCGGCGATAACTTCACCTTTAGACACTTGCTCACCTTCAAACACGTTAAGTTGACGCCACTTAGGAATCATCTCTTCGTAATGATCGCCTTCAGCTGGTGTAATAACTAAACGTTTCTTACCTTTAGTCTCTTTACCGAAGCTAATAGTACCTGTGATTTCAGCTAAGATAGCTGGATCTTTTGGCTTACGTGCTTCAAATAAGTCGGCTACGCGTGGTAGACCACCCGTGATATCACGAGTTTTCGAACCTTCTTGCGGAATACGTGCAAGTACGTCACCTGGGTTTGCTGTAACGCCATCAGTCACTTCAATCGTAGTGAATGAAGGTAGACGTGTTTCTTGCAAGCCGCGCTCTTCACTTTCGATGATAAGCTTAGGCTCTTTCGCATTTACTTTAGCAAGGTCTTTAACAACTACACGGGTTAAGCCGGTTAGTTCATCAGTTTGTGCTTCAGTATTTGAGTCATCAATATCGCTGAACGAGATTTTTGACTTATGCTCAAGAACGATTGGGTGACTATGCGGGTCCCAAGTAGCAACGATGTCGTTACCTTGAACTTCTGCATTGTCTTGTACTGTTAGTACCGCACCGTAAGGTACTTTATAACGCTCTTTTTCACGACCGAAGCTATCAATGATAGTGATTTCAGTTGAACGTGAAGTAATTACAATCTTACCGTCGGTATTAAGTACATACTTAGCGTTATGTAGTTTTAACGTACCGTCAGTTTTAACTTGTACATTATTTTCAGCTGATGCTCTTGATGCCGCACCACCGATGTGGAATGTACGCATCGTAAGCTGTGTACCCGGCTCACCGATTGATTGTGCCGCGATAACACCTACTGATTCACCCGCGTTGATGATATGACCACGTGCAAGGTCACGACCATAACACTTAGCACATACACCAAAGTCGTTATCACAAGTGATAACAGAACGTACGCGAACTTCATCTACTGAGTGCTCTTCTAAAAGGTCACACAGTTTTTCATCAAGCATGATATTACGTTCTACTAATACAGTATCTGTATTAGGGATAACCACAGGCTCAGCTACAACACGACCTAGTACACGTTCGCGAAGTGCTTCTACAACGTCACCACCTTCAATAAGTGGTTTCATTGTTAAGCCATCTTCTGTGCCACAGTCGTCTTCATTGATTACCAAATCTTGTGCAACGTCTACTAGACGACGCGTTAGGTAACCTGAGTTAGCTGTTTTAAGTGCTGTATCGGCAAGACCTTTACGCGCACCGTGCGTTGAGATGAAGTACTGTAGTACGTTTAGACCTTCACGGAAGTTAGCCGTGATTGGCGTCTCGATGATTGAACCATCTGGACGTGCCATTAGACCACGCATACCTGCTAGCTGACGGATCTGAGCGGCACTACCACGAGCACCTGAGTCAGCCATCATAAACACTGAGTTAAATGACGGTTGCTCTTCTTCTTCACCTTTGGCATTGATAACCGTGTCTTTAGACAAGTTGGCCATCATTTCACGTGATAAGTTTTCATTTACACGTGACCAGATATCGATAACTTTATTGTACTTTTCACCAGCCGTTACAAGACCTGATTGGAATTGTTGGTTGATTTCAGTTACTTCAGCTTCAGCTGATTCAATGATTGATGCTTTAACTGGTGGGATAACTAAGTCATCGATACCAATTGAAACACCTGACTTCATTGCGTAGTGGAAACCGGTGTACATAACTTGGTCAGCAAACACAACAGTGTCTTTAAGACCTAGACGACGGTAACACTCGTTTAATAAGCCAGAAATCTGCTTTTTACCTAATGCTTGGTTGATTGACTCAAACGGCATACCTTTAGGTAAAATTAGAGACAGAATTGCACGACCAACAGTAGTGTCGATAAGCGTTACAGTGTCTTCAACAACACCTGCTTCGTTAGTAATTGACTGACTAATACGCACTTTAACGCGCGCGTGAAGTTCTGCGTTACCACTACGGTATGCTTTTTCTGCTTCTTTAGGATCTTTAAATACAATGCCTTCGCCTTTCGCATTAATGCGATCGCGCGTCATGTAGTAAAGACCTAATACAACATCCTGTGAAGGAACGATGATTGGCTCACCATTCGCTGGAGATAGAATGTTGTTAGTAGACATCATTAGTGCACGAGCTTCTAACTGAGCTTCAAGCGTTAACGGTACGTGTACCGCCATTTGGTCACCATCGAAGTCGGCGTTGTAAGCCGCACATACTAATGGGTGTAAATGGATTGCTTTACCTTCAATTAGTACAGGTTCGAACGCTTGGATACCTAAACGGTGAAGTGTAGGTGCACGGTTAAGTAATACTGGATGTTCACGAATTACTTCGTCTAGTACATCCCATACTTCCGCTACTTCGCGCTCTACCATTTTCTTAGCAGCTTTGATTGTCGTAGCCATGCCGCGACGCTCTAATTTGCCATAGATGAATGGTTTGAATAGCTCAAGTGCCATCTTCTTAGGAAGACCACATTGGTGAAGCTTAAGTGTAGGACCAACCGTGATTACAGAACGGCCAGAGTAATCTACACGCTTACCAAGTAAGTTCTGACGGAAACGACCTTGCTTACCCTTGATCATATCAGCAAGAGATTTAAGCGGACGCTTGTTAGAACCTGTAATTGCACGACCACGACGACCGTTATCAAGTAGCGCATCTACCGCTTCTTGTAACATACGTTTTTCGTTGCGTACGATAATATCTGGTGCAGCTAAATCTAATAGACGCTTAAGACGGTTATTACGGTTAATAACACGACGGTAAAGGTCGTTTAGATCAGATGTCGCAAAACGACCACCGTCTAGTGGTACTAATGGACGTAAGTCAGGTGGCAATACTGGAAGTACTGTCATGATCATCCACTCAGGGTTATTACCTGATTGGTGGAACGATTCCATTAACTTAAGACGCTTAGTGATCTTTTTACGCTTCGTTTCAGAGTTAATTGTTGGTAACTCTTCACGCATTTCTGCAATTAATTGGCCAAGATCAAGTTCACGAAGCAAGTCTAATACTGCTTCTGCACCCATCTTAGCTTCAAACTCATCACCGTGCTCTTCAAGTGCATCTAGGTATTCTTCTTCACCTAATAGTTGACCACGCTCAAGCGTTGTCATACCAGGCTCAGTTACTACGAATGATTCGAAGTAAAGAACACGTTCAATATCACGAAGTGTCATATCAAGCATTAAGCCAATACGAGACGGTAATGATTTTAAAAACCATATATGTGCTACTGGGCTCGCAAGGTCGATATGACCCATACGATCACGACGCACTTTTGTAAGTGTAACTTCAACGCCACACTTCTCACAGATCACACCACGGTGTTTAAGGCGTTTATATTTACCACATAAACACTCATAATCTTTCACTGGGCCGAAAATACGGGCACAGAATAAGCCATCGCGCTCAGGCTTGAAAGTACGGTAGTTAATAGTCTCAGGTTTCTTTACTTCACCGTATGACCATGAACGAACCATGTCTGGTGAAGCAAGACCAATGCGAATTGCATCGAATTCTTCGGTCTTATTTTGTTGCTTCAGAAACTTAAGTAAGTCTTTCACCTTAGCTCTCCTGTCGGAGTTAATCTTGAGGGCGGATAATCTCGCCCCTACATTCTATTCAGCCGTAACAGATGCTGCAGGATTAACTGCAGCATCTAATTGGCTTAATTTTCTTCCAACTCGATGTTGATACCCAGTGAGCGGATTTCTTTCAACAATACGTTGAACGATTCTGGCATACCTGGTTCCATTTTATGGTTACCATCAACGATGTTTTTATACATCTTAGTACGACCGTTCACGTCATCCGATTTCACTGTTAGCATTTCTTGTAGAGTGTAAGCAGCACCGTAAGCTTCAAGTGCCCATACTTCCATCTCACCAAAACGCTGGCCACCGAACTGTGCTTTACCACCCAGCGGCTGCTGAGTAACAAGGCTGTAAGAACCAGTAGAACGTGCGTGCATCTTATCGTCAACCAAGTGGTTAAGTTTAAGCATGTACATGTAACCAACAGTTACTTGACGTTCAAACTGATCGCCAGTACGGCCATCATAGAGTGTAACCTGACCACTTCTTGGGTATCCACCAAGCTCTAGCATGTCTTTGATTTCGTCTTCTTTAGCGCCATCAAATGCAGGAGTAGCGATTGGTAAACCACCTTTTAAGTTATCAGCTAAACGACGAATTTCATCATCAGAGAAGCTAGCAATATCTACTTCTTGACGAGATTCACCGATTTCGTAAGCTTGCTTGATGAATTCACGTAGCTCATGTAGCTCACGTTGTTCCTTCATCATTTCCTCTAAGCGCTCACCAATACCACGTGCAGCTAGACCCATATGTGTTTCAAGGATCTGACCGATGTTCATTCGTGATGGTACACCTAGTGGATTTAGTACGATATCTACCGTACGACCTTTATCATCGTATGGCATATCTTCTACTGGTACGATAGTCGAGATAACACCTTTGTTACCGTGACGACCCGCCATTTTATCACCCGGTTGGATACGACGTTTAACAGCTAGGTATACTTTAACAATCTTAAGTACGCCTGGTGCTAAGTCATCACCTTGAGTAATTTTACGACGTTTGTTTTCAAACTTCTTATCGTATTCAGCTTTAAGCTCATCGTACTGTGCAGCTAGTTGCTCAAGTTCAGCTTGCTTGTCTTCTTGTGCAAGGCTTTGAGTAAGTAGCTTTTCAGCATTTAGTGACGCTAAGTTGTCTTCATCGAAGCCTGCTGCAGCTAGTAGCTTGCGAGCACGGTCTAATACACCAGCTTCTAGAATACGGAACTCTTCGTTGAAGTCTTTCTTCGCTTCGCGAAGCTGCATGTCTTCAACTTCTAACGCACGCTTATCTTTTTCAACACCATCACGGGTGAAAACTTGTACGTCAATTACAGTACCAGTTACAGAGTTTGGTACACGTAAAGAGCTGTCTTTAACGTCAGACGCTTTTTCGCCGAAGATAGCACGCAGTAGCTTCTCTTCAGGTGTTAATTGCGTCTCGCCTTTCGGAGTCACTTTACCTACTAGGATATCGCCGCCTTTAACTTCAGCACCAATATAAACAACGCCTGATTCATCAAGCTTGCCTAGCGCAGACTCACCCACATTCGGGATATCTGCAGTGATCTCTTCAGGACCTAATTTAGTATCACGGGCAACACACTGTAGTTCTTGAATGTGGATAGTCGTTAGACGATCTTCTTCAACTACGCGCTCTGATAGTAAGATTGAATCCTCGAAGTTATAACCGTTCCATGGCATGAATGCCACGCGAAGGTTTTGACCAAGGGCTAAGTCACCTAAGTCAGTCGAAGGACCATCTGCTAACACGTCACCACGAGTAACCGGTTCACCAACCATGCACGTTGGTTTTTGGTTAATACATGTATTTTGGTTAGAACGTGTGTATTTAGTAAGGTTGTAAATATCGATGCCCGCTTCACCAGGAATACGCTCATCGTCATGTACGTTTACAACGATGCGGCTAGCATCGGCGTACATTACTTCACCACCACGTTTAGCAACAATCGTTACACCAGAATCTTTCGCTAGTGTTAACTCAATACCTGTACCTACTAACGGCTTATCCGCTTTCAATGTTGGTACTGCTTGACGTTGCATGTTTGAACCCATCAATGCACGGTTAGCATCATCGTGTTCTAGGAACGGGATAAGTGCTGCCGCTACAGAGATCACCTGTTGTGGTGATACATCCATATATTGCTGGTCCATGCGACCCATAAAGGTAGATTCACCTTTGTGACGACACGGAATAAGTTCATCAACAAACTCATTGGTTTCAGTTAAGTTTGAGTTCGCCTGTGCGATAACAAACTGACCTTCTTCAATGGCTGATAAATAATCAACTTCATCAGTTACTACACCATCTACCACTTTACGGTAAGGTGTTTCTAAGAAACCGTAATCATTTGTACGTGCGTACGTAGAT
The DNA here is from genome assembly GCF_005887105.1 of Pseudoalteromonas sp. S2893. Classification (NCBI taxonomy): domain Bacteria; kingdom Pseudomonadati; phylum Pseudomonadota; class Gammaproteobacteria; order Alteromonadales; family Pseudoalteromonadaceae; genus Pseudoalteromonas; species Pseudoalteromonas sp. S2893. Next base: position 9,941 of record NZ_PNCY01000030.1, read on the forward strand.
AACGAGTTAATTAGACCGATGTTTGGACCCTCAGGAGTCTCGATTGGACATACGCGACCATAGTGAGTTACGTGAACGTCACGTACTTCAAAGCCAGCGCGCTCACGCGTTAGACCGCCCGGACCTAATGCAGAAATACGACGCTTATGCGTTACTTCTGATAGCGGGTTATTTTGGTCCATAAACTGTGATAACTGAGACGAGCCGAAGAACTCTTTAACCGCTGCCGAAATAGGCTTAGCGTTAATAAGATCTTGTGGCATTATCGCGTCAAGGTCACCTAAGCTTAAACGCTCACGTACAGCACGTTCTACACGTACTAGACCAACACGGAATTGGTTCTCAGCCATTTCGCCAACACTACGTATACGACGGTTGCCTAAGTGGTCAATATCATCAACATCGCCTTGACCGTTACGAATAGCAATTAATACTTTCATAACAGACACGATGTCTTCTTTGCTTAATGTGCCAGGGCCTGTGTCTGTATCGTAACCAACACGGCTATTGAACTTCATACGACCTACTGTAGATAAGTCATAACGTTCTTCAGAGAAGAATAAGTTCTCGAATAAGGCTTCAGCCGCGTCTTTCGTCGGTGGCTCGCCTGGGCGCATCATGCGGTAAATTTCTACTAATGCTTCTAAACGGTTGCTAGACGAGTCAATATTTAATGTATTTGACATGTAAGCGCCGCTGTCCACTTCATTGATGTATAACGTCTCAATTTTAGTGTGACCTGCTTTAACCAATTCAGCCATCAACTCTAGTGATAGCTCGTCATTAGCGTTTGCAATAACTTCACCTGTTGACTCATCAACATAGTTTTTAGCTACAATACGGCCAATGATGTACTCATGTGGTACTTCTAATTGATTAATGCCTTTTTTCTCGATGCTCTTGATGTGGCGAGCCGTAATACGACGACCGCTTTCAACAAGTACTTCACCGTCTTCGCCTTTGATATCAAAAGCGGCAGTTTCACCACGTAAACGTGAAGGCACAAGTTCCATAAGAACTTTACCGTCAGTTACTTCAAACGCGGTAGTATCGAAGAACATATCTAAGATTTCTTCGCTAGAGTACTCAAGTGCACGTAAAATAATAGACGCCGGTAATTTACGACGACGGTCTATACGTACATATAAGTTATCTTTTGCATCAAATTCGAAGTCTAACCATGAACCACGGTAAGGTATAACGCGTGCGTTATATAATACTTTACCCGATGAATGGGTTTTACCGCGGTCGTTATCAAAGAATACACCAGGGCTACGGTGTAGCTGAGAAACGATAACACGCTCTGTACCATTGATTACAAAAGTACCGGTATCAGTCATGAGCGGAATTTCGCCCATGTAAACTTCTTGCTCTTTAATGTCTTTAACTGTGCCTGGAGCTTCTTTGTCCATAACTACAAGACGCAGTTTCACGCGAAGTGGAGCAGAATAAGTCACACCGCGAATTTGACATTCTTTTACATCGAATACTGGCTCACCAATACGATAACTTACGTATTGAAGCTCAGAATTTCCCGAGTAGCTTTTAATAGGGAACACAGAACGGAAGGCTGCTTCCAAACCATGATCGCCATCAGCGTCTGGGACTAAGAATTTTTTAAACGATTCTAACTGTGTCGACAGTAAGAAAGGTATATCCAAAACTTGTGGACGTTTACCAAAATCCTTACGGATACGTTTCTTTTCAGAATAAGAGTAAGCCATGGGGTTCCTCAGCTTGCTGATCTTTGACCCGACCTGTTCTTGTAAGAACAGACTTAACTGGCATCTATGCCAAGATTTACAACATTTAATTGTTGTTCTAATTAACTCCGCCTTAGCAACACTAGCAAACTATAAAGCGTTGAAAGTAAAGAGAAAATCAGATTTTATTTGAGCTACAGGAATACATAACTCTATAGCGCAAAAAGGCCGGTGATTAAATAATCACCAGCCCTTGCCTGATTACTCAGGCAGCGAACCTAGCGTGAGCTAGATTACTTAACCTCAACTTCAGCACCAGCTTCAGTAAGGTCTTTTTGAAGTGCTTCAGCTTCTTCTTTAGATACACCTTCTTTGATAGGTGCAGGAGCAGCTTCAACAAGAGCTTTCGCTTCTTTAAGGCCTAGGCCTGTTGCGCTACGTACAGCTTTGATTGCCGCAACCTTGTTAGCGCCAGCGCCAGTAAGGATTACGTCAAATTCAGTTTTCTCTTCAGCAGCTTCAGCAGCAGGACCTGCTACCATAGCAGCTGCAGCAGTTACGCCGAATTTTTCTTCCATTGCTTCAACAAGAGCAACAACGTCCATTACTGACATTTCAGCAATTGCGTCAAGGATTTGGTCTTTAGTTACAGACATTACAAATTTCCTAATAATTAACGGACTCTAGGTCCAAATAAATTTACACCGAAAGAGAGGTTAAACAGCTTAAAATTAAGCAGCTTGCTCTTCTTTCTGTACACGTACTGCTTCAATTGTTTTACACAATTTGCCAGCAGACGCTTCTTTCATAGCGCTCATTAAGCGTGCAACAGCTTCATCGTATGTAGGTAATGTAGCAAGCATTGCTGCGTCTACGATGTTACCTTCAAAAGCGGCCGTTTTAAGCTCAAATTTCTCATTCTTTTTCGCGAAATCTGAAAAGATACGCGCAGCAGCACCTGGGTGCTCTGATGAGAAAGCGATTAAGCTTGGACCAACTAACGAATCAGATAGACATTCAAATTCAGTACCTTCAACAGCACGTTTTGCTAGAGTGTTACGAACAACTTTCATCCATACACCAGCTTCACGAGCTTCTTTACGAAGGGCTGTAATTGCGCCTACTGCTACACCACGAGAATCTGCAACAACTGCAGAAAGAGCACCATTGGCTGCTTCGTTGACTTCAGCAACAATTGCTTTTTTGCCTTGAAGATTTAAAGCCATGGGTGTTACTCCTGGTTTAATGGGTCACCGACACTCGGCTTCCCTGTTTTACTCTTCCCTATCAACAAACTTGATAGAGATGCTTTTTACGGCGAGAGCCAGAAGAGATTAGGAAAAATCTATCTGGGGATTCACACCGTCTACGTAGGTAATATTAAGGCCGAAGCCGCCTACGGTCTTGGACGGAAGCCCAATTTATCGCATCACTCAAGAGCTTAGCGAAATTATGGACTTCAACCCGAATTCTTTACTTGTTAAATAATAAATTATTCAACAAAATGGCGCAAAATTATAGTACAAATTTCACGCCATGTAAACACCTATTAAGCTACAGAAGTGCTTAAAGTGTTTTGGTCAACAGCAACACCTGCGCCCATTGTTGTAGAGATGGTTACTTTCTTAACGTAAACACCTTTAGCTTGAGAAGGTTTAGCCTTCTTAAGCGCAACGATTAGAGCTTCAAGGTTTTGTTGAAGTTGCTCAGCAGTGAAATCAACCTTACCGATAGTAGTATGGATGATACCATTTTTGTCATTACGGTAACGTACTTGACCTGCTTTCGCATTTTTAACTGCTTCTGCAACGTTAGGCGTTACAGTACCAGTTTTAGGGTTAGGCATAAGACCACGTGGACCTAAGATTTGACCTAGTTGACCAACAACACGCATAGCGTCTGGTGATGCAACAACAACGTCAAAATCCATCTCGCCTTTCTTAACTAGTTCAGCAAGATCTTCCATGCCTACTAATTCAGCACCGGCTTCTTTTGCAGCTTCTGCATTAGCGCCTTGAGTGAATACAGCAACACGAACATCACGACCAGTACCGTTAGGTAGTACAGTTGCACCACGAACGTTCTGGTCAGATTTACGAGCGTCAATACCAAGGTTAACAGCAACGTCAACACTTTCTACGAATTTAGCTGTCGCTAACTCTTTTAAAAGAGCAACTGCTTCATTGATTTCGTAATCTTTAGTTACTTCCACTTTTTCGCGGATAGTACGCATACGTTTAGTTAATTTAGCCATTTCTTAGTCCTCTACGTTCAAGCCCATCGCACGCGCAGAACCTGCGATAGTGCGAACCGCAGCGTCCATATCAGCCGCTGTAAGGTCAGCTCGTTTTGTCTCAACGATCTCTTCAAGTTGAGCACGAGTTACTGTGCCTACTTTTTCAGTGTTAGGACGGCCTGAGCCTGATTTGATACCAGCAGCTTTCTTAAGTAAGTAAGCAGCAGGTGGCGTTTTCATATCGAACGTAAATGAACGGTCACCGTAAACAGAGATCACTACAGGAACTGGAGCGCCTTTTTCGATAGACTCTGTACGCGCGTTAAACGCTTTACAGAATTCCATGATGTTTACACCGTGTTGACCTAGTGCAGGACCTACTGGAGGACTAGGATTAGCCATACCAGCGGCAACTTGTAGCTTGATTAAAGCTTCAACTTTTTTAGCCATTATAAATACCTCATTTGGTGGGTCTTAGCCTTGTGCGCGCGAGGACGCGTACTCTAACGGCTTCCCAGTTTAAAAATTGGTTTCGTACTTTTTGCGAGCAAAAATAAATTTTTGCCTTAATACAAAAAGGCCGCTGATTATAAGTTAATCAGCGGCCTTTTTCAAGCTTCGTGCCAAAATTTAAGTAAATAATGGCGAAGCTTTTTTTATCAATTACTTATCTTGTTCAACTTGACCAAATTCAAGTTCAACCGGTGTAGAACGACCAAAAATAAGTACCGACACTTTCACGCGGCTCTTTTCGTAGTCAACTTCTTCAACAACACCGCTAAAGTCAGCAAATGGACCATCAGTAACACGCACAACTTCACCTGGCTCAAATAATGTAGCTGGTTTAGGTGCTTCAGCGTTTTCTTGCAGACGGTTAAGAATGCGCTCTGCTTCTTTAGAACTAATAGGCGCTGGGCGGTCAGAAGTACCACCAATAAAGCCCATTACACGTTCAGTGCTGTTCACTAAGTGCCAGCTTGCATCGTTCATGTCCATTTGTACTAGTACGTAACCTGGGAAGAATTTACGCTCAGATTTACGCTTTTGACCAGCGCGCATCTCAACAACTTCTTCTGTTGGTACTAATATTTCACCAAAGCTCTCTTCAAGACCTTCAATTTTAATGTGCTCTGATAACGTTTGCGCTACACGCTTTTCGTAACCAGAGAATGCTTGTACAACGTACCAGCGTAATTTAATTTCTTTGTTCTCATCCGACATGGGATCAGATCTCCAATCCAGTTAAAAAGCCTACAGCGCGGAATAAAATGCCATCTAATCCCCAAAGGATAAGCGCCATAATCACTGTTGCAACCATTACGATTAATGTCGTGTGGGTAGTTTCTTGACGCGTTGGCCAAACAACTTTACGTACTTCAATGCGTGCTTCTTTAGCAAATGCTAAAAAGTCACGGCCTTTAGCGGTTTGCGAGGCAATACCTAAACCTGCTGCTATAGCAACCACAACGCCAATTGCACGTAGTAATACAGACTGATCTGCAAACATGTGATTACCAACAACTGCGCCTGCAAGTAGCGCGATTGCTACTAACCACTTTACCGACTCCATCGCACTTGATGGTGTTTCTACATTCGTGCTCATAATATTATTACCTTAACTACAGACACAACAACCCTACACAACGGCAGGGTTAATCCATTAAAATCTAAACTTAAAAACAGACTTATTTAAACCGATTTTTAACCCCAGACTTACTCAACTTATGAGTAAAAATGGCAGGGGCGGAGAGATTCGAACTCCCAACCGTCGGTTTTGGAGACCGCTGTTCTACCAATTGGAACTACGCCCCTGCAAAGTGGATGCCTATTATACTTACGCAAATCATTAACACAAGCCTAAAAGATACCCACATAGGAAAATCTAATTAATTAATTCCATTATTGTTTCGCCTGCCAATCATTTACTCTCTTATATAAAGGCGTAGTGCTTAATTTAATGGTTATTTTTCTAATACTTTATATACATCACTTAGTAAGCTTGATGCGCCAAACCTAAATGTAGCGGCCTGTAAGTAGTCATCGCCCATAATTGAGCGTGTCAGTGCTAAATACTCCTTTACATCAGTAACAGTTTTAACTCCGCCTGCGGCTTTAAAGCCAACAACCTTACCCGACTCTTTAATAGCGCTGAGCATCACGTTTGTTGCGTCAAGCGTTGCATTTACAGCCACTTTACCTGTGCTGGTTTTTACAAAATCAGCCCCGCCTTGAATAGCTAAGTTTGTAGCTTTAGTGATTAGCTCTGCAGTTTTAAGTTCGCCACTTTCTATAATTATTTTTAATTGCGCTTTTGTACCACAGGCTTTTTTGCTTTGAGTTACATACTCAAGCACTTTGCTGTGCTCGCCAGCAATAAGTGCTTTATACGGGATCACTAAATCTATTTCGTCCGCGCCGCGCTCAATTGCTATCAGTGTTTCGTTTATCACATCGCTCAGTGGTGCATCACCACTAGGAAAATTTGTAACCGTTGCTACTTTTACATGGTTAAGCTCACGCGCAGCCAATGCTATTTTTGCATCATCTACAAAATCACTGTAAACGCATACTGCAGCAGGCGTGCCCAATTTAGGGTTAATACTATTTACAAGCTGCTGAATATCACTGGCCGTGTCTGAGGTGTTTAGGCTTGTTAAATCCATAAGCGACACAGCTAAGTGTGCATCGTTGTGTTGTTCAGTCATACGTAATCCCTTTAAGTAGGCGATAAATTAGGTTTAGCCCCATAGTAACAAATTAACGTAATCTCGCTATAGCTCATAACCAAACACTATAAGCACATTATTTTGCGTGTAATGCGCGTTAATCCCCTATAGATTAAGGCTTAAACCTAAAACAACCACCTATTATAACTTTTGGTTATATAAACTTGGTTTTAATTATTTTTTACTTACTAGTGCGCGCTATATTCTGCCACCTGCTCACTAGCGTTTTATTTTAGATTTTACTTAGAGGTGTTAACCACGTGCAGTATTTACCTATCTTTACCAAACTCGACAACAAACCTGTGCTGGTTGTTGGCGGTGGAGAGGTCGCATTACGCAAATGTCGCGCGTTTTTAAAAGCCCGCGCAAATGTAACCTTAGTGGCACCTTGGTTTTGTGATGAACTAAAAGAACATGCACAAAACAATGAAGTAACGCTTATTGATGCCTATTTTGATGAGTCGCACCTTGATGGCAAAATGCTGGTTATAGCAGCCACAGACTTAGACGAAGTAAACAACAATGTATTTGAGCTAGCTAACGCACGCAATGTATTTGTAAATGTGGTTGATGACCAACCTAAATGTACGTTTATATTCCCATCAATTGTAGACCGTGACCCAATAACCATTGCTATTTCAAGTGCAGGCACCGCGCCAGTACTTGCTCGGCGACTACGTGAAAAGCTCGAAACGTTAATCCCACAACACATTGGCCCACTGGCTACTTTAGTTGGCAGTTTTAGAGACAAAGTAAAACAGCGCTTTAAGCACTTTGCCGATCGCCGCCAATTTTGGGAAGGCGTGTTTGATTCATCAGTCGTAAGCAAAGTGCAAACAGGTAATACCGATGCAGCACAAGCACAACTAGAGCAAATGCTTGATGCCAAAGCCGAGCCAGAAGGCGAAGTGTATGTAGTGGGTGCAGGTCCAGGCGACCCTGAGCTTTTAACACTTAAAGCATTGCAGTTAATGCAGCAAGCCGATGTCGTTGTATACGACTATTTAGTGTCTGATGAAATTATGGAATTAGTACGCCGTGATGCCGATTTAGTTTGCGTAGGCAAGCGTATGGGCGATCACAGTGTAGCGCAAGAAGATACCAACCAAATGCTGGTTGATTTTGCCAAGCAAGGCAAAAAAGTATGCCGCATTAAAGGCGGCGACCCATTTATTTACGGCCGTGGTGGCGAAGAAGTACAAGTACTGGCTGCCAATAACGTTAATTATCAAATAGTACCGGGTATAACTGCCGCCGCTGGTTGTAGCGCGTATGCGGGTATTCCGCTTACTCATCGCGACCACGCACAAGCCATCCAGTTTGTAACAGGGCATTGTAAAAAAGATGGCCAAGAACTCGATTGGCAATCGCTTGCTAAAGCGCATCAAACTTTAGCTATTTATATGGGCGTTATTAAATCGCCACATATACAGGCTCAGCTTTTAAAACATGGGCGTAGCGCTAATACGCCAGTTGCCATAATCGAAAACGGCACGCGTAAAAACCAGCGTGTTGTTACGGGGCAATTAGGTGAGCTTGCAGATTTAATAGAGCGCAACAGTGTGGTATCGCCAGCATTACTTATTATTGGCGAAGTAGCCGCCCTGCACTCGCAGCTTGCATGGTTTGGCCAAAACGAGCAAACCAGTAGCTTTGCTCAGCCGCTAACCGGCGTATCAAATACATAATTATATTTTACTTAATCACTTTTAATCATTTTAGTAGGACGACTAACAATGGCTTTAACTCACCTTCAGCAACTTGAAGCTGAAAGTATCAAAATCATGCGCGAAGTCGCCGCTGAGTTTGAGAACCCAGTAATGCTTTACTCTATTGGTAAAGATTCATCGGTACTTTTGCACTTAGCGCGTAAAGCATTTTACCCTGCAAAAATTCCGTTTCCGTTATTACACGTAGACACCAACTGGAAGTTTCGTGAAATGATTGAGTTTCGCGATCGCCTTGCAAAAGAATACGGTTTTGACCTGCTGGTACACAAAAACCCAGAAGGCATGGCAATGGGTATTAGCCCGTTTGAGCATGGCTCGGGTAAACATACCGACATAATGAAAACCCAAGGCTTAAAGCAAGCGCTAGATAAATACGGCTTTGATGCTGCATTTGGTGGCGCACGCCGCGATGAAGAAAAGTCTCGCGCTAAAGAGCGTGTTTACTCGTTCCGCGATAAACACCACCGTTGGGACCCTAAAAACCAACGTCCGGAGCTTTGGAATACTTACAACAGCCAAGTTAACCCAGGTGAGAGCATTCGTGTATTCCCACTGTCTAACTGGACTGAACTTGATATTTGGCAATACATTTATCAAGAAAACATTGAAATGGTTCCGCTTTATTTAGCGAAAGAGCGCCCAGTAGTAGAGCGCGACGGCACCTTAATTATGGTCGACGATGAGCGCATGCCACTTGCTGAGGGTGAAGTGCCACAAATGAAGTCGGTACGTTTTCGTACTTTAGGCTGCTACCCACTTACCGGTGCAGTTGAATCTACAGCCAGTAACCTAACAGAAATTATTGAAGAAATGCTGCTATCTACGTCATCTGAACGTGAAGGCCGTGTAATAGATCACGACTCAGCAGGCTCAATGGAGAAGAAAAAACGTGAGGGGTATTTCTAATGTCTACCAATACTAACGACACCATTAACGAAGTAAAAGAGATTGGCATAGACGCCTACCTAGCACGCCAACAAGATAAAAGCTTATTGCGTATGCTTACCTGTGGCAGCGTAGATGACGGTAAATCAACACTGATTGGCCGCCTACTGCACGACAGCCACCAAATTTATGAAGATCAGCTAGCTGCTCTTCATAAAGATAACGAAAAAGTAGGTAACGCAGGCGAAGAGCTAGACTTAGCGCTACTAGTAGATGGCCTACAAGCTGAGCGCGAGCAAGGCATTACTATTGATGTAGCGTACCGTTATTTTTCAACGGCTAAGCGTAAATTTATTATTGCCGACACCCCAGGGCACGAGCAATACACACGCAACATGGTAACAGGCGCATCAACAAGCGATGTAGCCATTATTTTGGTTGATGCTCGCTACGGTGTGCAAGTACAAACTAAGCGTCATAGCTTTATTTGTGACTCGCTAGGTATTAAACAGTTTGTGGTCGCGATTAATAAAATGGATATCGTTGATTTTGACGAAACCGTTTATGAAAAAATCAAAGCCGACTACCTTAAATTTGCTGAGCAACTTAACGTATCAAACATTAAGTTTGTGCCTATGTCGGCGCTTAAAGGCGACAACGTAGTAACACGCTCTGCTCATACGCCTTATTACACCGACAGGCCATTGCTTGAGCTATTAGAAGACTCACCAGCGGCCGAAACCGATACCGGCTTTGAAGCACGCTTGCCTGTGCAATATGTAGTGCGCCCTAACTTAAACTTCCGTGGTTTTCAGGGCACATTGGCATCAGGTAAATTACAAGTTGGCGATGCAATAAAAGTATTACCGTCGGGAAAAACATCAAGTATTAAAGAAATTGTGACCTTTAATGGCAACCTAGATCACGCAGAGGCCGGCCAAGCAATTACCGTTACCCTCAATAGCGAAATTGATATTAGCCGCGGCGATGTTATTGTGCCGCAAAGCTCAAGTGCAACAGTTACTAACCTTATACAAGCTAAACTTGTGTGGATGCACGAAGAGCCGCTGGTACTAGGTAAAAGCTACAACATTAAACTAGGTAGTAAAAATACATCAGCCGTGGTTAAAAAGATTGACCTCACCATTGATGTAAACACTTTAGAGCACGGCACAGCCGATTCACTTCAGCTAAACGAAATTGCCATTGTCACGCTTGAACTAAGCGAAACAATATTAGCTGACGAGTATCACAACAACCACGAAACTGGCTCATTTATCCTTATCGACCGTTTATCTAACTTAACGGTTGCCGCAGGTATGATTGAGCAAGTACTAAAAAGCGAAAAACAAAACAGCGATTTCAGCGACTTTGAAATTGAGTTTAATAGCTTAGTACGCAAGCACTTCCCACATTGGCAAGCGCTTGATATTTCAAAACTGTAAGTATAAAAATGTCTGTTAGGAATATAAAAGCATGGTAGAGCAGCTCGTTTTAACAGGCATTATGCTTACCTTAGTTGGGTGCCTTTTTGGCACCCGCATTAATCCAGCATGGTTATTTGTAAGCGCTATTGGTACGGGTTATTTAACAGGCCTGATTGACCTTGAAAGCATGCTAGTAAACTACGCAAACCCATCGCTCATTACCCTAGTACTATTAGTGCTGGTTTCAATCGCTATTGAAAAAACCACACTCATACAACAGCTTTCCCAATCGTTATCTAAAGGGAGTTTAGTAAAGTCGGTAACAAAGCTTGGTTTATCAACCGCGTTTTTATCGTCATTTACTAACAATACCGCGGTTGTGGCATCGCTTATCACCGCCATAAAAGACAACCCAAATCATTCACCCTCAAAGCTACTATTACCGCTGTCGTACACAGCTATATTAGGCGGCACCATTACACTTATTGGTACATCAACCAATTTAATAGTGAACGGTTTTGCCGTAGATGCAGGCATGGCGCCACTGGGCTTTTTTGATTTTACCTTAGTGGGCATTGGCGCATTAAGTGTGGGCCTGATTACTATTTTAGTGATGCTCAAATACCTGCCCGACAACGGCAAAAACACACAAGAGGTTATTCCCTTTTACTTAGAGGGAAAAGTGCAGGCAGGCTCTAAGCTTATTGGCCGCACCGTAGAAGAAAACGGCCTACGCGATTTAAAAGATTTATTCCTCGCCGAAATTATTCGTGGCGATGAGCGTATATACGCAGTAACACCTCAGCAAATTATTAGACAAAACGACGTACTACTGTTTGTTGGCGATATTAAATCGGTCCCCTTATTAAGACGCTTTGACGGATTAAAAGTGGTGCACGACAAGCACGAAAAGGACATAGAACACTTAGTTGAAGTGGTTGTAAGCCAATCATCAAAGTTTATTGGCAAAACCGTAAAAGAGGCGCGTTTTAGAGAGCAGTTTCATGCCGCTGTTATTGCCATTCGCCGAGGGCACGACCGCTTACAAGGCGGCCTTGGGCAAGTGCAATTGCAAGCCGGCGATTCTTTAATACTCGCCCCAGGTAAAAACTTTTACTCTTTACCTAATTTAAACCGCGAATTTGTGTATATATCGGGGTTTGACTTACAAACACACCTAAAACCTAAGCAATCTAATATTGTATTGGCAGGCTTTGCCGCCGTGTTAGGGCTAAGCATTGTAGGTATAGTCCCTTTAGTAAAAGGCCTGCTGGTGTTACTTATTGGCTTATTGCTTAGCGGTACAGTTAAACTAAGCGAAGTAAAACGTCGCTTTCCCATTGAGCTACTCGCCGTTGTGGGCAGTGCCATAGGGCTTGCTAAATTAATGATAGAAACCGGGCTTGCCGGGCAAATATCAGATGCCCTATTTATGGTACTAGGTGATTTTGGCCCTTATGGCGCGTTTATCGCCATATTTTTAATGACCGTATTATTCACCGAGCTTATTACTAATAATGCAGCAGCAGCGCTTTCATTTCCTGTGGCTTACTCGCTAGCAGTGGGTTTTAATGTAGACCCACTACCCTTTATTATGGCGGTAGCGTTTGGTGCATCAGCCAGTTTTATATCGCCGTTTGGGTATCAAACAAACCTTATGGTTTACAGCGCGGGTAACTACCGCTTAAAAGATTACATAACAATGGGCTTGCCCCTTTCTATTATTTATTCAATCACGGTATTAACCTTGATCCCGCTCGTATTTCCTTTTTAATACGGGCGCTTACAGTACAAGAGACACACCACTATGGATGAAAATATTGTTTGGCATAACTACGCAACCACAAAAGCACAACGTAGTGAGCAAAAAAAGCATAAACCGGCCATTTTATGGTTTACCGGTTTTTCTGGCTCTGGCAAAAGCACCGTAGCCAACGCATTAGAAGCGGCGCTTAACCAGCAAGGTGCGCACACTTACCTGCTTGATGGCGATAACGTACGTCACGGCTTATGTAAAGACCTTGGCTTTAGCGACGAAGACCGCATCGAAAACATACGCCGCGTTGGCGAAACCGCCAAACTAATGACCGATGCCGGCCTATTAGTGCTTACCGCGTTTATCTCGCCATTTAGAGCAGAGCGCGACATGGTGCGCAGCCTAGTCGATGACGGCGAGTTTATTGAAGTATTTATAGATACCCCGCTTGATGTATGCGAAAGCCGCGACCCTAAAGGCTTATACAAAAAAGCCCGCGCAGGTGAGATTAAACACTTTACCGGTATCGACTCAAGCTACGAAGTACCCAACAACCCAGAAATAATTTTAGATACCAGTAAAAACACCCTAGACCAATCGGTTACACAACTGATAACGTATCTAAAACAAAAGCATATTATAGGTTAACCCCAATGAACCAAACCGAGCTACTAGAAGAAACCCTCATCCTTGCCCGCAAAGCAGGCCAAGCCATAATGGGGATTTACGAAAAGGACTTTAACGTTGAATACAAAGCCGATGAAAGCCCAGTAACCGACGCCGACTTAGCAGCTCATAAAGTCATTGTGACAGGGCTAAAACAGCTCACGCCCGACACACCTATACTTAGCGAAGAAAGCGCTGATATAAGCTGGGACATTCGTCAAACATGGAAAAGCTACTGGTTAGTAGACCCAATCGACGGCACTAAAGAGTTTATTAAAAAGAACGGCGAATTTACCGTAAATATAGCCCTAATCGAAAACGGCAAACCTGTGCTTGCTGTCGTTGATGCGCCCGCACTTGGCGTATCGTACTTAGCCAGTAACGACATTGGCGCGTTTAAAGACAAAGGCGATGAGCGTATTGAGCTTAAAGTAACCACTAAACCTAACAAAGGGTTAATCCGCGTGGTTGGCAGTCGCTCGCACCCATCACCTGATTTAGCCGAGTTTGTAAAACGCTTTGACGACGTTGAAATGGTCTCAAAAGGCAGCTCACTAAAATTATGCTTAGTTGCCGAAGGCAGCGCTGATATTTACCCACGCTTAGGCCCAACCTGTGAGTGGGATACGGGAGCTGGCCATGCTATTGCTGAAATAGCCGGCGCTAAAGTCACTAAGCTCGATGGCAGCCCGCTTATTTATAACACCAAAGATGAGTATTTGAATCCGTATTTTGTTGTTAGTGCGGTGGAAGAGTAAAAGCTAAGAGCTTCGAGCTGTTAGCCACGAGCAGCTCGATGTAAACCTAAACACCGTAGGTTGGGTTGAGTGGAACGAAACCCAACTTATTGCACTTCATATCAATTAAAGATTTTTGAATAAGCAAGTTTAAGAAATAAAGTCGCCTCTTGGCTTTACTGCTCGAATGACGCTATGGCGTGTTGGGTTTCGCTTCGCTCTACCCAACCTACAACTGTGCTGGTTCGGGTATTTGTTTATTTTTACAGCGCTGTTTCGTATTCATGACACTTTTGGTGCAACGGCGTCTAATTAATTAGTCTACAAAACCCCTCAAAACATGAAACTTTTCGCTAAAAACTATATTCTTGCGCGCGATTATTATTAAATAATGGATGAACACACACATGACACCATCACAAGATGCAACGCTTTCAAATGCATCAACAACAGGTGAACACACACCTACTTCTAAATGGAACCTGCACGATACGCAGTGGACGTTAAGCCTTTTTGGTACCGCTGTTGGCGCAGGCATTTTATTTTTACCTATTAACATTGGTATAGGTGGTTTTTGGCCGCTTATTATTATGGCGTGTTTAGCCTTTCCAATGACCTTTTTAGCACACCGTGGCTTAGCCCGCTTTGTGTTGTCGTCTAAAAGCAAAGATTCAGATTTTACTGATGTTGTTGAAGAGCACTTTGGTGTAACGGCGGGCAGGTTAATCTCTTTATTATACTTTTTATCTATATTCCCCATTTTGCTTATTTACGGCGTAGGCTTAACCAATACCGTTGACAGCTTTATGGTTAACCAAATGGGCCTTGAGTCACCTTCTCGCGTGTTACTTTCGGGTGTATTGGTTGCCGGTATGATTAGCCTAATGATGGGCGGCGAGCGCTTAATGCTGCGCGCCTTTGCTATTTTGGTGTATCCGCTTGTAGGTATTTTATTTTGCTTATCGCTCTATTTAATCCCTAGCTGGCAAATGCCTGATATGAGCCTACCTGAGGCGGGCAGCTTTACTAAAACACTGTGGTTATCTATTCCTATTATTGTGTTTTCGTTTAGTCATGCGGCGGCTATTTCAAGCTTTGTGAACGTGCAGCGTGGGCATTATGGTAATCAGGCTACTAATAAGGCTGAGGCTATTTTAAAGCGCACTAGCTTACTGCTTATTGTATTTGTACTGCTGTTTGTATTTTCTTGCGTGCTTTCGCTTACTAGCGAGCAAATGGCTGCTGCTAAAGCGGCTAACGTATCGATTTTATCTTACCTTGCTAATATCACCAGTAACTCGTATATCGCGACCCTTGGGCCGCTGGTTGCCTTTATTGCGATTACGTCATCGTTTTTAGGGCACTTTTTAGGTGCACGCGAAAGCTTTACCGGTTTGGTGACTAAGCAAACCAGCTTAAGTGCTAAAGTAGCCGACAAAATTGGCGTACTCATTATGTTTTTTGCTATTTGGTTTTGCGCGGTTAAAAACCCAAGCATTTTAGACATGATGGATCAGCTCTCTGGCCCTATCATTGCGATGATTTTATTTATTATGCCAATGATTGCCGTATACAAAGTGCCTGCGCTGAGTAAATACCGCAACCGCGTAAGCACATTGTTTGTTCTAGCTGTGGGCTCACTGGCCGTATGTGCGCTTATTTACAGCATGCTTAATTAAGCGAATTGCTATAAATACCCCCATAAAAAATGGCGCTCACTGAGCGCCATTTTTAATACAACTAAATTGCTTTTAAACTAATTTATTCTGCGTCTGGTAGGTTACGACCGTAGAATATTTCCTGCATTTCGCGGGTAAGTTTAGAGCGAATTTCTTCTTCTTCCTCATCCGACAGCTCATCAGTAGATAGGCCGAACAGGTAAGTGTTTAAGTCGGTTTCTTTTAACATCATTTTGGTGTGGAACAGGTTTTCTTGATACACGTTCACGTCCATCATTTGGTACGCTTCTTTGGTATCTTCTGTCATGAAGTTTTGAATCGAGTTAATTGCATGGTCAATGTAGTGTTTAACACCGTTTACGTCGCGGGTAAAACCACGTACGCGGTAGTCAATGGTTACTACGTCTGACTCAAGGCTATGAATTAAGAAGTTTAACGCTTTAAGTGGCGAAATAATTCCACAGGTAGATACTTCAATATCAGCACGGAATGTACAAATACCATCATCAGGGTGCGCTTCTGGGTAGGTATGTACACAAATGTGGCTTTTATCTAGGTGCGCAACAACAGAATCTGGTAATGGACCTGGCGCTTCGTCAGCATCGTAATTTTGCTGCTCTTCTACCGGCTCTTCCGAAACCAAAATAGTCACACTTGCGCCTTGTGGTTCATAATCTTGGCGCGCCACATTTAAAATGTTAGCACCAATAATATCAACAACATCACCTAGTATGTCAGTTAGTCTATCTGCACTGTACTGCTCGTCGATATATTCAATATATTCTTTACGTTGTTGCTCGGTCTTTGCGTAGCAAATGTCGTAAATACTAAAGCTTAAACTTTTGGTTAAATTATTAAAGCCATGAAGTTTAAGTTTATCGAAGGGTTTGTTCATGATAAACCAACCTATAAATTAGTGAAATCTGCACCTGCAGAATGAAAAGTTCGCGGATTTTATACGAATTTTCCTCACGGAAAAAGCGTTATTTTACCTGTTCTTGCACAACTTCGTGGCTATGGGTAATTTCTACTGTTTTATCAAGCATTAAAGCAACAGAACAATACTTTTCAGCAGAGAGCGAAACCGCACGCGCAAGGTGTTTTTCCGAGACATTATTGCCTGTAACAACAAAGTGTAAATTAATTTTAGTAAATACACGAGGCGCTGTTTCGGCGCGCTCTGAGCTTAGTTGTACTTGCACATCAGAAAAATCTTGTTTGGCTTTTTTTAAAATACTTACAACATCTACCGACGAGCAACAACCTACCGACATAAGTACCATTTCCATTGGACTTGGTGCAGCGCTGTCGCTACCGGCATCAAAAACTACATTGTGATTAGAATTAGAACGGCCAATAAAGGTGTCGCCTTCAACCCATTTTACATTTGCTTGCATGTGTTTATCTCTAAAAAAATTTTGTTGATTGTATAACAATCTGCAACGATACGTGAACGCTGAGATTAAATTTAGTGGTGTTATTAATAAGGCGAGAAGTAATAGGAGCGCAGTTATTAGGTAATACTGCGCTGTGTTAACGGGTAACGTTAAGAGGTTTGTGTTACCGCGTTATCAAATAAGTTTTTAATAAGCCCAGCAAACTCATCTATAAATGCGTGTTGTTCAACCGTAACGGGTTGTGAGGTTATGCTGCTTAGCACTTCTTGTAAGTCGTAAACAATACCGTCTACCTCGCGCACTATTTGGCTGCGTTGTTCGGTATTAAGATTGGTATGTTGTTCACAAATTAGCATAACGTTATGCGCTATTACGTCTTCTATGAGTTCCATAACGGTAGGGGCACCGGGTTTGATTTCGCCTGGCTTCTCAAATAACGCTAAATTTTGAGTTAGATACATGATCAAGTCATCGTACCCTTGCCTGTCTAAAACCATTGTGATTTTCACCTTTGAATAACTAATTGCATAGATTTAAGCAGAAAGCGCCACTAATTACTAGCTTTGCGCGATACCAATACAAAAAAAGCAGCCTAAGCTGCTTTTCTCATTCTTTATAACTACAAATAGAACAGTAATTAATCTATTTTTAAGCCTGGGCTTAGTGTTGCTGGCATCGTTACTTTTTCAAGTTCTACCGATGCAACAGGGTATGCACAGTAGTCGGCTGCATAATATGCGCTTGCTCTGTGATTTCCTGATGCGCCAATACCACCAAATGGAGCTGCACTTGATGCACCTGTAATTGGGCGGTTCCAGTTAACAATACCGGCACGAATACGACGTAAAAAGTGATTGTAGTCGGCTTCGCTGTCGCTTAATAAACCTGCTGATAAACCAAAGCTGGTATCGTTTGCTTTATCAATTGCGTGGTCAAAGTCATCAAAGCGGAACACTTTTAATAATGGGCCAAAGTGCTCTTCATCTGGGAAGTCGCTAATTGCTGAACACTCAATAATACCCGGTGTTACAAAACCAGTATTAGCTGTGTGCTCAAGCTCTACTAGTACTTCACCGCCAAGCTCAACCAGCTCGTTTTGTGCTTTTACCATGCCAGCTGCAGCCGCAGATGAGATCATAGAGCCCATAAATGGCTGTTCTTCATCATCGTAGTTGCCTACTTTAATGGCTTTAGTTGCAGTGATAAGGCGCGCTAAAATGTCATCGCCTTGCTGGCCTTTAGGTAAAAATACTTTACGTGCACACGTACAACGTTGGCCGCTTGAAATAAACGCCGATTGAATAATATCGTGTACCGCGGCTTTAGTATCTGCCACATCTTTAATAATCAGTGGGTTATTGCCACCCATTTCAAGCGCTAAAATTTTACCTGGCTGGCCTGCAAACTGCTCATGTAAAATATGGCCAGTTCGCGAAGAACCTGTAAAGAATAAACCATCTATGCCTTTATGCGCAGCAAGGGCTTTACCTGTTTCTACTTCACCTTGAACAAGGTTAATTACACCGGCAGGTAAACCGGCTTTTTCCCATAGTTTAAGCGTAAGCTCTGCCACCATTGGCGTAAGCTCTGATGGCTTAAATACCACGGTGTTACCAGCTAAAAGCGCTGGCACAATGTGGCCATTAGGTAAGTGCCCAGGGAAGTTATATGGGCCAAATACGGCAACTACACCATGTGGTTTATGACGGATCATCGCACGTCCTACTGGCATAGCGTTTTCAACGTCGCCAGTGCGCTCTAAAAATGCTTTTTCAGAAATGGCAATTTTACCTACCATTGCGCCCGCTTCTGTACGCGTTTCCCACAGTGGTTTACCGGTTTCTTGGGCAATCGCTACAGCAAGTTCTTCGCTGTGCTCTTTAAGTGTTGCAGCAAAGGTTTTAACTATCTCTAGGCGCTCGTTAAAGCTTTTATCTGCCCAGCTGTAAAATGCTTCGCGCGCCGAATTTACCGCGCTATCTACTTGCTCTGCAGTCGCTGAAGATGCCTGCCAAATAACGTCGTTATTTGCAGGGTTTACTGAATTAAATGCGTTGCCTTGGCCTTGTGACCACTGACCATTAATAAATTGTGCAGGATGAGTCATTATACTTTCTCCTTAATTAAACTGGGGTTGCGCTTACGGTGTCGCCCGATTGTAGCTGTAGGGCATCGGCTATTTGTTGCGATAAAATAAGGCTGCTTGCACGCTCATCAAAGCTAAGCGCTGCAACCGTTGCACGGTAATCTTCTAACTTGCCGTTAGCAAGCAGTACCATGGTATCGCCCGATGCTTCGCCTATTTCTACTTTGAAGTCTTTCGCATTACGAATAGTGGCAATGTTATCTACTTTTGCTTCTACTGTTGGGCCCGCATCAAAAATATCGACGTAACCGTTGAAGGTAAATCCTTCATTTTTTAATAGCTCAATAGCTGGGCGTGTGTTGTCGTGTACTTTACCAATCACCGCTTGAGCGTCTTTGCTAAGCAAGTTTACGTAAATTGGGTACTTTGGCATTAGTTCAGCAATAAACACTTTTTGGCCTATACCTGTTAGGTAATCGGCGGTAGGAAAGTCCATTGAGAAAAAGTGCTCTTCTAGCCATTGCCAAAACGGGCTGCTGCCGTTCTCGTCAGACACGCCGCGCATTTCTGCTATTACTGTTTGTGCAAAACGCTGCTCATGTTGTTTTATAAACATAAAGCGCGCTTTTGAAAGAAGTTTACCGTTACAGTTTTTACGATAGCCATCTTTCAAAAATAAGGTACATAGTTCTGTCGCGCCGGTGTAGTCGTTACATAGGGTTAAAATATCAACCGCTTTGTATACATCTAACGTGCGTGATGAGTGAATTACTTTACTTAAGTGGTAATGATAAAACGCATCATCAAGCCCTACTGCAGCTTCAATAGCTGAAGTACCGACTACTTCACCGGTTTCGGTATCTTCAAGAACAAACAGGTAGCCTTCGTCACCAGGTTGTGACGTTTGTTTAGCAAATGAACTTACAGAATGGTCAATTTTCTTTTGCAGTAACTCTTCGTTTAACGGCAAAGATGTAAAACCATGGCCCGATTCGTGGGCAATTTTTAATAACGCTGCGTAATCATTTTGCTGGATTGGGCGAAGGATCATCATGAGTCCGCTTGCTCCCTTATCAATAACGGTAAATAGAATATGCAGGGCAAGCAGGCTTGCCCTTAATAAGGTGGTTTAACGCGCTTAAGCGTTTACTACGCTTGCTACTGCTTTTTCAAAACGCGCCATACCTTCGCGAATATCGGCTTCGGTGATTACTAACGATGGCGTAAAGCGTACTACATCAGCACCCGCTACAAGCGACATAAGCCCTTGCTCGGTAGCTGCTACTAAAAACTCTTTAGCACGGCCTTTGTATTGCTCGTTAACGGCTGCACCAATTAATAAACCTTGGCCACGAATTTCGCTAAACACGTTGTATTTTTCGTTTACCCCGTTAAGAAGCTCGTTAAATAATGCTGCTTTTTCTTTTACGCCCGCCAGTACTTCAGGGGTATTTACAGTATCAAATGCTGCTTCAGCTACTGCACACGCCAGTGGGTTACCACCGTAAGTAGAACCATGAGTCCCTACTTTTAAGTGCTGTGCAACCTCAGTAGTAGTTAGCATAGCGCCAATAGGGAAACCGCCGCCAAGAGCTTTAGCTGACGTTAAAATATCAGGCACTACGTTTAGACCTTGGTATGCGTATAGCTCACCAGTACGGCCAACACCTGTTTGTACTTCATCAAAAATAAGCAGTGCATTGTGTTTAGTACATAGCTCACGAACGCCTTGTGCAAATTCGTCAGTTGGCGAAATAATACCGCCCTCACCTTGCAGTGGTTCCATCATTACGGCACATGTTTTGTCGCTAATTAGCGCTTCAAATGCAGCTAGGTCATTGTAATCACAATGTACGATGTCGCCTGGCTTAGGACCAAAACCATCTGAGTATGCCGCCTGCCCGCCTACCGTTACGGTAAAGAACGTACGACCGTGAAAGCCTTTGTTAAATGAGATAATTTGTGATTTTTCAGCACCAAATTTATCAAGTGCAAAACGACGTGCTAATTTAAGCGCAGCTTCGTTTGCTTCTGCGCCTGAGTTTGCAAAGTAAACTTTTTCAGCAAAGGTCGCATCGACCATTTTTTTAGCTAAACGCAGCGCAGGCTCGTTAGTCATTACGTTTGATAGGTGCCAAATTTTTTCGCCTTGCTCTTTTAATGCACCTACTAATGCAGGATGGCAATGGCCAAGACAGTTAACAGCAATACCACCGGCAAAGTCGATAAATTCTTTACCTTGTTGATCCCATACGCGAGAGCCTTCGCCTCGAACAGGAATAACGCTTGAAGGCGCGTAGTTAGGAACCATTACGTGATCAAATAATTCGCGATTGACTGTCATTTTTTTTCCTCTTAATTGTGAGCAACACAAAACATCAAAATAGGTGTTTGGTTATAAATGTAACCAAGATATTTACGCACTAAATAGCAAAAGGTTGAGCGTAAAACTGCCTTGTGGTTCAATTTTCAGGCGCTCATTATTTCAGATATTTGTGGTGCTGTCTCGTTAAAAACTTTCATGCAGGCCTTTAAAATAAAGGCCTTGGGATATTATTTCATAGATAGTGAATAACTATCTGCATAGAAAATAAATGCCATTTTTTAATACTTATGCGCCTGCGCAGTGAGTCGCGCCTTACATTAAGTGCTTAAAGCGAGGTGTGCTTGGGGAGATGTTAATGAATGAATAGTCGCAAAAAAATTAACAAAAAATTCAATAGTTAATGAAAATTTGCCGCCACCAACGGCAATTTACCGATATAAGGACCAGCGAGTAAGCTGCTTTTTAGTCAATTTGAATAGCAAGGTTGGTAAAATTGCTTGTTTCGAGGGCTTTTAGCTCATTTTTAGTGAATTGGTGATACGAAAACCACGCCTGCATTTCATCTTGTTCAATAAGTTGGTGTTGTTTTAGATTTAAATACTGCGAATAGCATCGCGCTTTAAGCATGACTTCACTCATAGGGAAAACATCACTACTTTGCTCAATACCATGAACAAGTTGCGCCATAACATGATTAAACGGCAAAAACTTAAAAGCCATTTTTCGAATAACTTTAGCACTTAACTCAAGCGACTTATTACTTAACAACGTGGTTAAAAATAAGGGATCTGGCTTTAGCTCCATCAATGCCGTGTGTAAATCTTTTTGCTGTGCTTCGCGTGCTATTTGCACTTTGCGTTGCCATACCTGTTCAAAGGTTTTTAAGTACAAACGCACTAAGGCAATACGCCCTACATCTATAAGCATGCCCAGTGTAAACGCATGTACGGGGTTTACATCGTTAAGCTCTGCAATTTTTTGCGCCGCAATTGCATTGGCCATGGCGGCATCGCGCAGGCGGCGTTTTAATAATGGAAATGGCTCTGTGCTGTGTGGCATCCAATGGCGCATAGCAAAAGTAGGAATTACCAATTGTAAGTTATCAAGGCCAATATAGCGCAGTGCAAGTGCGGGGCTGTCTACTTTAACTGAGGTACTTTTGCTGCGCTGCTTTCGGTAGTAAGGCAGGTTTACCAATGACACTAATTCGCGGCCAAGCCAACTAGAATCATTTACCAATGGCTCTAAACGCCCAACACTTGCCGACTTAACCGCCAGTATATCTAGCATGGTAGCAACGTTATCTTCTATGCCTATGGTGTTTTGAATAACAGCATCCATATCTTCTAATTGCTTAAATATGGCTGTTTCTATTACTTTATGAAGTTGTTTGCTCGCTTGTGCTCGGTACTTATGATGCGCGGTGCTACTTTGCTGGCGTTTATGCTGTGCGGCAACTTCTACTTCTAATAACGTGCGTTGCTTCATTGGTTCGCCATAATCAATTTCCAGCGTATGAATAAAGCCAATTTGTTGATGTGCAAAACTATGGCCAAGCAGCAAGTCGTGAGCACGCTGGTCAAGCATTGAGGCTATTCGCTTTTGCGACGCAAGTTCAGTCATAAAGTCCATTCAGTATAAGTATTACCATTCGGTGGTTACTGTAAGGTTAGAAGCGAGATAAAAAGTTAGCAAGCAATTCGAGCCCTTGAGTTGTTAAAATAGCCTCGGGATGAAATTGCACGCCTTCAAGAGCAAGCTCTGTGTGAAGTAGCCCCATAATTTCGTCAAACTCACCTTGCTCGGTTTGGCTCCATGCGGTAATGGCTAATTCACTCGGTAAACTATGTTTTTCTACCACCAGCGAGTGATAACGACACACAGTAAGCGGGTTTTCTAAACCGGTAAATACCCCCTTATTATTATGAACAATAGGTGAGGTTTTACCATGCATGACTTGCTTAGCACGTATAACCTTGCCCCCTAGCGCTTGCGCTATACTTTGATGCCCTAAGCAAATACCCAAAATAGGGTAAATGCCTTTTAGCTGCTCAACGACATTGAGTGACACACCCGCTTCGTTTGGCGTACAAGGCCCCGGAGAAATAACAATATGCTTGGGGTTAAGTTGCTTAATTTGCGCAACAGATATTTCGTCATTACGCTTTACCAGCACTTCTTGGTTTAAGCGCTGAAAATATTGTACTAGGTTATAAGTAAACGAATCGTAGTTGTCGATCATCAACAGCATTACACAACGACCTTATTTAATAATGTAGTGCTCTTTGCTCATGTGTGTGGCTTGTAAAATGAGCGATAGAAGCTTTTATAAGGCCATTCTATCACTAATAATTACCCAACATACATTAGCAAAACGCCTTAAAAACTTACGCCTTTAGCTAAAAATGCTTCAAATTCGTTTGCTGGTATTGGCCGGCTTAACAAGTACCCTTGAATTAGGTCGCAGTTATACTCTTTTAGTTTTTCAAGTTGGGCATGCTCTTCTACACCTTCGGCGATAATATCGAGCCCTAAGTTTTTAGCTAATTGGCAAATACTCAGTACTAAAGCCTGATCCCGTGTGTCTGTGGCCATATTGCGCACAAACGACTGATCTATTTTTAATTTATTAACCGGAAAACGCTGTAAGTAACCCAGCGACGAATAGCCCGTACCAAAGTCATCAATTGATAAGCTAATACCCAGTGCACTCAGTGCCTGCAGTACTGAAATACCAAACTCTTCATCGTCCATAATGGCGGTTTCGGTAATTTCTAGCTCAATTAAATGCGCGGGCACGTTAAAATGTGCCAACCGCTGTTTTATGCTTTGCACAAAGTCTTGCTGTGTAAATTGCCTTGCCGATATATTAATAGCCAAGCGGATATTTAAGTTTTGCTGATGCCATTTTTTAGCTTGGGCAAAGGCACTATCAAGTATCCATTCGCCTAATGGCAATATAAACCCGCTGTGCTCGGCAATAGGAATAAACTGCGCCGGAGAGACAAATTTCCCATCATCAAACCACCTAATTAAACATTCGCAGCTGTTTATGGTTTGCGATTTAAGGTGCATTTTAGGCTGAAAATAAAGCTCAAACTGCTGCTTTTCAATCGCGGTATCAAGGCGGCGAGCAATATGCAGCTGCTGGGCGTGCTTAACTCCGCTTTCGGTATCAAAATGAGCGTAGGGAATATTACGTTTTACCGCCTCTTCTAAGGCAATATTGGCGTGCAGTAGCAGCGTTTTATAGTCATTACTAGTTGGGTAGCGTGTTACACCGCAGTTAAAGCTCATGCGCATTTCACCGTACGGTGTGCTAATAGCTTGGCTTAAACGGCTTTGTACACCTTTGAGTAAGTCATCTAGGGTTGTTGAGCAATCTTGCTCGGTATAAATAACCACAAAGTTTGCATCGGCAATGTGGTAGAAGGTCAGTTTGTTTTTGCTTTTTAATTGCTGAGAAAATTTATTAGCGCTGTGCGATAAGTGCATAGCAAAGGCATTTATACACTCGTTAGCGCCCGATAAACCATATTGCTCAAGCAATAGCTTAAAGTGGCTTACATCAATCAGCATTAAACTAAAAGGCTGCTCAAGCGAAATTAGCTCATTGGTGTATGTTTCTAAACTGGCTTGGTTAGGCAACTTTGAATACGGGTGGTGAAAGGCTAAATACTCTAATGAGCGCTCTGCCTCAAATTGCTCTGTTACATCGCGTATGTGTATATCAAAGGCATCTATTTCTTGCAGCCAATGTATTTGGTAAGTGAGGTAATGGTTATCTAGCTGTGTATAAAAGCGCTCAACATGACTAGCCGACTGCTTAGTGTCTATTAGTTGCTGCTTTATATTAGGGCTTAGTAATGCAATGGGCGTACTGTGCTTATCGCTTACATACGCTTTATGCATAGCAATAGCGGCAGGGTTACAGTAGTTAAGCTCAAGGTTAGCGCTTAAACTCACAATTGGGTTAGGGTTGCGCGTTGGAAATAGCGCTAAACGCTCGTTACGGGCACTAAGCTTTATAAATTTAGATGCGTAACGCCCTGTATAAATGCTTACCAGCACTATGGCAAACGTAAACAAAAACACAATATTGACTGTGGTGTGCAGGTTGCTTTCGGTGTCTTTGTAGCCGCTATCAACCGCATTTGAAATAACCGTTTCTGCATTTGTTAAGTGCCCCATCACTTGGGCTTGCAGTTCGGTGAGTTGCTCTAGTTGCTCTCTGGCTAAATCCCAACTAGTGCGGCTGCTTGATAGGTTTTCGTGTAATTTAAGTGCTAAGTCTAAACCACTTTTAAACTCATCACTTAAGCTGCTTTCTAGCGCTAATGTGCTGTGGTTTTGATCTAGGTTTTTTATTAGCGCAAGTATACGTACATGGTTTTCTAAAAAGTCGATTAAATAAAGTTCACGCTTACTCGTTGCGTAATACTCATATAATAAGCGCTCTTGCTTTACTAGGTAGGTTTCGATTAATCGAATATCGCGCAGCGCCGGAATTTGTTGTTCCATTAAGGTCGATGAGGTGCGCTCAATGGTTTCTGCCTGATAATAAACCATCGCAGACAGTACACAGCCTACCAGCACAATACCGATATAAAACTGCTTAGCTTTACTGGCAAATTTATTAGTGAATATTTTCATATAAACGCTTGCTCTGACCCTAAAATATTAACAACTAATTTTAAAACGTAATTATATACGATTAATAAAAGCACTATTGTTTATATTTGGTTATAAAAAAGGGTGTACAAACGTTAATCAGGCGGGCATAAAAAAGAAAGAGGCCGGCGAGGATGCCGGCCGTAATGATACCAATCCGCAATAATACTTAATCATTTTCAGGGGCTAAACGTGTCGCTATCTACGTTAAAAAATTCTCATTTAGAGCAACTAAATAGCGAATTTTTTGCCTTGCTATCAACACGCTTTTCCATCCTCAAATTAGATCACTTAATTATGCGGATTGGTATAATTTATTGTACAGAAATAACAACTTTACCCATAGCTTGGCCACTTGCTGAGCGGTCATGCGCTTTAGCTGCTTCTTCTAAGCTAAAGTCTTGCTCATCAAGTACTGGGCGCATACCGCCTGCTTCAACAATTTGTGCAAGTTTAGTCAGTTTGTCGCCGTGGTCTTGACGGTTAAAGTCGTGGATCATTGGAATAAGCATAAAGATTACGTTTAACGATAACCCTTTAAAGTGTACTGGGCTTAAATCTACTTCTAATAAAGAAAGCGTTGTAGATACCTGTGCATTTAGCTTTGCTGCAGCAAATGAGTTAGTCAGGTTACCACCACCTACGGTGTCAAATACCATGTCAAAGCCAACATTATTAGTGTGCTTTTCAACGTATTGCTCTACAGTCTCATCTTTAAAGTTAATGCCTGTAGCGCCAAAGCTTTCTATTAGTGCTAGTTGCTCTGCGTTACCGCCAGTT
Organism: Pseudoalteromonas sp. S2893; assembly: GCF_005887105.1. NCBI lineage: Bacteria > Pseudomonadati > Pseudomonadota > Gammaproteobacteria > Alteromonadales > Pseudoalteromonadaceae > Pseudoalteromonas > Pseudoalteromonas sp. S2893. The sequence goes on from NZ_PNCY01000030.1 coordinate 36,746, forward strand.
GAGTAAACATCAGCGCCAAAATGCTTAGCTAGTTGTACTGCTAAATGGCCTACACCACCTGCGCCGCCGTGTACTAATACTTTTTGGCCTGCACTTACACTTGCACGTGTTAAGCCTTCAAGTGCTGTAATACCTACAAGTGGAATAGCGGCTGCTTCTTTCATGCTTAGGTTTTTAGGTTTGTGAGCGATTAAGCGCTTATCAGCAAGAATAAACTCAGCAAGTGCACCTGGTAAATCGCCTAAGCCACCAGCACAACCATATACTTCATCACCTACTGCAAATTCTGTTACACCTTCGCCAACAGCTTCAACGGTGCCTGCAAAGTCCATCCCTAAAATGCCCGGTAGTTTTGGAGCAAAGGGTAAGTCAGCACCCATTTGACGAATCATCATATCAATTGTATTTACGCTTGTTGCGGCAATACGAACTAACACATTACCTGCTGTTACTTGTGGTTTTGCAACCTCAGCTGCTACAAACTCTTCAGTGCCACCAAAATTATTAATTGTCATTGCTTTCATGGGTATTGCCTCTGTTATCTGTTGATAAGTAATTGTGTAATGAAGCTTCATTGTAGACACCCCCTTTACAAATGATAATAAGGCTAAACATACAATCAGTTTCAAAATAATATTTATAATAGAGTTTAAAAATCACTCCATCACTGTTTAAAAGTAGGCGTTAAACAACATCCTACTAGTCGCTGCGCTATACCAATTTAAGCTAACTATGGTTGATTTATTATTGTCTAAGCCCCAGAGTAATATATGAAAAGGTAGTAATTCACTTAAGTAACTCATTTATCCTACTAAGGAGCGAATATGTTAGGCGAAGACCACTCACTTACCAATGACTTTCCGCAGTACCTAAATACCATTGCAGAGCTAAATAAAAGCGACACAGAATTTGCCAAAAAGGCAGATAAATACGACAAGCTAGATAAAGAAATTCGTGTTTTAGAGCTTAAAGATGCGCCCATTAGCGATGAGCAAATGAATCAACTAAAACATGAGCGTTCAGAATTAAAAGATTGGTTGTACGAGCGTTTACAACAAGAGTAATGTTGCACGCAAAAAAAAGAGTTCACCGTTAGGTGAACTCTTTGACGATCAACAAAGGGTAAAACATTTAAAGCACATATCGGCTTTATAAAAAACAACTAGGCCTTATAAGGCATGAGTAAAATCTTTTCGCGTTAAATTGCTACTAGCTATCAGCATTTAGCTGAGCAAGCAGGCTATCTAACGTATCAACTAACTGCTGATTTTTAGCAGGGTTAAGCGCATCTGGATGTGGCGGTGCAAAGCGCTCTGCATCGTTATCGAAATAAAGGCCAGTGGCATCTTTAAATTCGTCACTTAATGCAGCGCGGCAAAAAATATCAGCGCCTAGTTTTAAGTCGCCACCAGCAAGCCCGTAGGCATCTTTTACCATTTTACTACCTAGTAACGACTTAGGGTTTACCGCAACAACTAACGGCCCGTTACCTTTAAGTGCTAAACCTAAATGACGCGACCACATAGTAATAGCCAATTTGCTTTGCGCGTAGGCTGCGCTATCTGATAGTGGCTTTTTGCCCACTAACGAGTCAAAGTTAACGCTGGTTTGTGCAGCCGATGACACATTAATCACACGTGATTGCGTGTTCATTACAGGCAGTAACGCTTTAGTAAGTAAATAAGGCGCTAACGTATTAACTGCAAACCGTGCATCTAGCCCATCTACAGTAGTGATATTTGCCAATTTATAAACACCGGCGTTATTAATAACTACATCAAGTATTTTATTCGCGTTTTGTAAGTCGGCTAACACTGACTGAGCCAAGGTGTTTACTTGCGCCATATCGCTTAAATCGGCAATGTAGGTGGCTGTGCTTGCTTGCGGGTAATCAGCGTTTAAGCTTGCTTGTACGGTATTTAACTTGTCTTGGTTGCGCCCGTGTAATAATACAGTATGCCCTTGCGCTAACAACATTTTAGCGGTCTCTAGGCCAATACCGTCGGTGGCACCGGTTAATAAAATTGTTTTTCTCATGTTGAACGTTCCTTTTTGTATTAAGACTTTGGCCATTGCAATAACGACAAATTACACACGCATTAGCTCACTGCTATTTATTAATAATACCACCACTTTTAGCGACTAATAATTAGTGGCTCAGTAGAATCAGTTTATAGAATTAATTGATAAACCTATGCGCCCTTATTAAGTAGGTATAGCCATTGTGCCTTTGCTTGGGTAAATTTTAAGCGTTTATTTGAAATAACGGGCAATCATAACTATTGTTTTTAAATTACCTTAATAGTAGTATTTATCATATAAATACACTTTTCGAGAAAACACATGAAAGTTTTAGTTACAGGCGGTATGGGTTATATAGGTAGCCACACATGTATTGCCCTTCATGAGGCAGGCATTACCCCAGTTATTTACGACAACTTATCTAACGCAAGCCCCCATGTGCTTGATCAACTCGAAAAAATTACCGGCACCCGTTTTGAGTTTATTTTAGGTGATATTCAAGACGAGCAGCAGTTTAAACTTGCCCTTAAACACAGCCAAGCTGAGGCTGTATTTCACTTTGCAGCACTTAAAGCCGTAGGTGAATCAACCGAGCAACCACTGCGTTATTACCAAAACAATGTGTCGGGTACATTAAGCATGCTACAAAACATGCAAGAGGTAGGCGTTAACCACATAATATTTAGCTCATCGGCCACTGTATACGGCGAGCCAGACTACCTACCTATTGATGAAAAACACCCTATACGCGCTACTAACCCTTACGGTTGGAGTAAAGTTATGGTTGAACAAGCCATGCAAGACGTATGTAATGCCAACAGCCAATTTATGGGCATTGCTCTTCGCTACTTTAACCCAGTTGGTGCACACCCAAGCGGCTTATTAGGCGAAAGCCCAAATGGTATCCCAAATAACTTAATGCCCTTTATTGCTCAAACTGCGGTAGGTAAACGCGAAGTGGTTAATATTTTTGGTGACGACTACGACACCAAAGATGGCACCGGCGTGCGCGACTATATTCACGTTTTAGATTTAGCTAAGGGCCATGTAGCGGCCTTTATGCAACATAAAACAGATACCGCCTTTCATGCATACAACCTAGGCACCGGCCAAGGTTATTCGGTGCTTGATATGATCAAAGCATTTAGCGCATCAGCCAATAAAGATATTCCGTATAAAATTGCACCGCGCCGTGCAGGCGATATTGCCTGTAATTACGCCGATGCCACAAAAGCGCAAACCACCCTTAACTGGCACGCAGAACTAACATTGAGCGACATGACCAACGATACATGGCGCTGGCAAACTAATTACCCTAGTGGGTTGGAGAGTTAACATGGCTTTATTAGAAAGTACTCACAGACGTAAAAACCCGCTAACGGGGCGCTGGGTATTAGTATCACCGCATCGTAATAACCGCCCGTGGTTAGGTGCTACAGAAGCAGTAAACGAAAGCATATTACCAAAACACGATGAAAGCTGCCCACTTTGCCCAGGCAACACCCGTGCAAATGGCGACAGCAACCCAGATTACAAATACACCCATGTATTTAGAAATGACTTTGGCGCACTTACCCCTAATGAGAGCGAGCAATCACAAAGATTAGAGTCAGACAGCGATTTATTTATTGCTGATGAAGCAAGCGGCGAATGCCGTGTGATTTGTTTTTCGCCAGAGCATAACAAAACACTGCCAGAGCTTGAGCACGATGCCCTACACGAAGTAGTAAAAACCTGGAAAGACAACTACACAGAACTTGCACAACACTATGAGTGTGTTCAGGTGTTTGAAAATAAAGGCGAGATCATGGGTTGCTCGCAACCTCATCCACACGGCCAAGTATGGGCACATGCGCATTTATCAACCGAAATAGAAGCCGAAGATACGCAGCAGCTTGCCTATTTTAAAAAGCATGGCAGCGCGATGCTTGCCGATTACGTGCAAAAAGAGCAAACAGATAAAACCCGCGTCGTATTTGAAAACGAGCACTGGCTTGTTGTGGTGCCATTTTGGGCTGCATGGCCGTTTGAAACACTGCTTGTAACTAAAGATAACATTCAAAACTTTAGCCAGCTAAACGATGCGCAAACAGACGCCCTAGCACAAGCGCTTAAAGTATTAACCACTAAATACGACAACGTATTTAATTGTAGCTTCCCGTATTCTATGGGGTGGCACAATGCACCGGCTAATCGTGGCTCAGATGAGCAACATTGGCGGTTACATGCCCATTTTTACCCGCCGCTACTTCGCTCTGCCACCGTTAAAAAACACATGGTTGGTTACGAAATGCTAGGTGAAAGCCAGCGCGATTTAAGCGCAGAAACAGCTGCCTCTATTTTACAAGCAGCCAGTACCACACACTATAAAAAAACAGCAGGACACACAGATGACGCTTAACGATTTTCAACAACAATTTTTATCACTGTACGGTGCGCCTGCTCAAGGTATTGCTGCAGCACCTGGGCGTGTAAACCTAATTGGCGAATTTACCGATTATAACGACGGCTTTGTATTTCCGTGCTCGTTAGAGTTTCGTACTCAAGTTATGTTTAAAGAGCGCGACGACAACATCATTACTGTGCATTCGTTAAATTACCCAGGCGAAAAAGATTGCTTTAGTGTTGATGAAGACATCAGCGAAGGGCAATCGCAATGGGGTAACTATATCCGTGCCGTGTCATTTGTTTTAAAGCGCGCGGGCCATACTTTACGCGGCGCCGATTTACTTATTGACAGTAACTTACCGCAAGGCAGTGGCTTATCGTCATCGGCGGCATTAGAAGTGGCTGTTGGTGGTATGTTTAACCATATTGCACAGCTTGGTTTAAGCGAAGAAAAAATTGCCTTACTAGGCCAAGAAGCCGAAAACGACTTTATGCATTGCCAATCGGGCATTATGGATCAGCTTATTTCGGCAAAAGGTGAAAACGGCCATGCCCTTTTAATTGACTGTGAAAACCTAGCGACTGAATCAGTAAAAGTACCCGATGATTTAAACATTGTTATTGTTAACTCTAACTACCCACGTAAATTGGTAGATAGCGAGTACAACCAACGTCGTGTTGACTGTGAGCAAGCAGCTGCAAAAATGAATGTAGCCACGCTTCGTAAAGCCACCATGGACACGCTTGAAGCAACTAAAGATGCACTAAGCGAAAACGAATACAAACGTGCACACCATGTAATTAGCGAAAACGAGCGTGTAATTGCAGCAACTAAAGCGCTGCAAAATAACGACATTGATACGCTGCGCGAGCTAATGGCGGCATCGCACCAATCGCTTAAGCATTACTTTGAAGTAACCGTACCAGCAACCGACGGCCTAGTAGAAATTTGTAAAGAAGCGATGGGCGAACGTGGTGCAGTACGTATGACCGGCGGCGGTTTTGGCGGTGCGATTGTGTGTTTATGCCGTGATGCAGAAGTACCACTTATCAAAGCAGCGGTTGAGCAGCACTACTTTGAGCGTTTTAATTTAAATGCCGACATTTACGTATGTTCAGCAGGTTCAGGATTACAAATTACGTCTTTTTAAACATCATTAAGGAATAAGCATGGCAAAGGTTAATTGGGGTATTATTGGGTGTGGCAATATTGCTCACACCTTTGCTAAAAGCATTGCGCATTGCGCTAATGCACAGCTTATTGGCGCTGCATCGACCAGCGAGCAACGCGCAAAAGAATTTGCCACACACTATTCAGTTAAAGGCTATGAGAGCTACCAGGCCCTTATGCAATGCCCACACATTGACGCCATATATATTGCTAATACCCACGAGCAACACTTTAAAACTATTGCGCAATGCTTAGTGCACGATAAGCATGTACTCAGCGAAAAGCCCATTACTGTTAATGCACAGCAACTCACAACCCTTAGCCAGTTAGCCGAGCAACAAAACTGCTTTTTAATGGAGGGTGTATGGATGCGCTTTTTACCTGCCATAGTAAAACTGCAGCAGCTATTAAACGAGGGCGTAATAGGCAAAGTACACAGTGTGAATGCCAACTTTAGCCTAGCGGGCAACTTTGCTGACTCACACCGTTTAATGAGCCCTGCGACTGCAGGTGGCGCATTGCTTGATTTAGGTATTTACCCTATATCGATTGCCGATGTGGTATTTAATAAAGCCCCTGAACAAATTAAATCATTAGTACACAAAAGCACGACCGGCGTAGATGAGCGCAGTGTAACCCTTATAAATTACGGCCAAGGGCAATTTGCGCAGCTTAGTAGCGCATTACAACAAAATGGCCCTACCGAAGCCTGTATTTTAGGGGAGCACGGGTATATTCGCATTGCTGAATTTGTTGGTGCACAGTCGCTAGAGCTTCATTTAAACGCCCAGCAAATGCAGCAGTTTGATTTTAGCTTTAATGACGATGAAAACTTTAAATTTGAAATTGCTCACGTTAGCGAATGTATTTTACAACAACAAACACAAAGCAATGTATTACCGCTCAGCACAAGCCTGCGGGTAATGCACATAATGGATACGCTTCGGGCGCAGTGGCAGCTTAAATACAGCGATAGCGTTGAAGCCCATCAGCTAGATTAATAATAAAAAATACACACAACAAGGATACACAATGACAACCACACACACGTTAAAGGCACTTTCAAAAGCCTTGCTGCTAGCAACGGGCTGCTTAACAGCAAGTACTGTTTTTGCAGATCAAAAAACGCCTGAGCAACTCTACCCACCTTTAACCAGCGAAGTACTTCCTGAGCTTGCTGCTAAAGGTAGTTACAGCGTTGGCGTACAAACGCTTGATTTAGTAAATCCCGCGCAGTTTGACCCTGCAACCCAAGGGAAAAGAGATCGCCCTTTAAAAGTAGAAGTGTGGTACCCAGCAGCAAACAGTGCAAACGCACCCTTAACCAGCTACAGCGACATAACCCGTACAGGTAAAGCCTTTACCTTACAAGCCGATGCCATGCGCGATGTAGCCATTAATAACAAAGAGCACTACCCTGTTATTGTGCTCTCACACGGTTATACCGGCTATCGTACAATTATGTATTACTTGGGCGAACATTTAGCATCGCACGGGTACATTGTGGCAGCCATAGATCATACCGACTCAACCAATGCAGATGTTGATTTTAAAAATGCGCCGTTTTCGGGCTTTTTTAGTACCCTTATTAACCGATCACGCGATCAACAATTTGTACTTAACTACTTTAACGAACAAAACAACTTTGCCAGCAAGCAAGTAGATAACAAAAAAGCAGGCATAATTGGTTACTCTATGGGTGGTTTTGGCGCGGTTAATACAATTGGTGGCTGTTATGACTTTAACGAGCAAACCACTGCAATGTTTACCGGTATGAAAGACCCTGCACAAATTAAACAAGTGCAGCAATTACTCAATAGCTGTGCAGGTGGGCAATATAAAAACCCACAAGTCGATTCGCGTATTAAAGCTATGGTGGCCTTTGCGCCTTGGGGCGGGCAACATAACTTATTTAATGCCAGTGCTATGCAAAACATTAAAGTGCCTTCGCTTTATATCGCGGGTAGCTTAGATGATATATCCGGTTATGAAGGCATTAAAAACCTATATAACCAAACGGGCAGCACCGACAAGTACCTGCTTACTTACAAAAATGCGCGCCATAATATTGCGCCGCACCCTGCTCCTGCTATTGCCAAACGTAGCAGCGAATTAGATATAGGCCATTACTACGAGCCATCGTGGTCAATGCGCACCCTAAACGAGACCAACAAACACTTTGTACTTGCTATGATGGACTGCCACGTAAAAGGCATTACCAGTCAATGTGAATACCTAGACTTACCACAAAATGGCGACCAAGCTGTGGTTAATGGTAAGCCACTGCCAGCATGGCATGGGTTTGATAATCGTTTTTCTACTGGTATGGATTGGCAACAAGCTAAACCGCGCACCAAGTAACACAAACTTTGGCGGCTATTTTTATATTTAGCCGCATACGCACTTAAAATAATGCTGCTATAAAACACCTGTTATTTAAAAGAGTTAGCAAATAAAAACAGCGTGCTTATTTTTTAAACGGCTATTTTAAGAAAAAATCATTGCCATTAATGTAAGTTAAAGGCAATCTAGTCATATATAAGATAAGATAAATAACACAAATATCATGTCAAAATACATACTCTCAATTGATCAAGGAACCACAAGCTCTCGGGCCATCTTGTTTACAAAAGATGCAGACGTTTTTGGCTCAGCACAACAAGAATTTTCGCAGCATTTTCCGCAAAATGGTTGGGTAGAACACGACCCTAACGATATTTGGCAAACCGTGCTAAGTACCAGCCGCGAAGTATTAGCAGATAAAAACGTTAAGCCTGAAGAAATTATTGCCATTGGTATCACCAACCAACGTGAAACCACTTTAGTGTGGAACAAAAAAACCGGCAAACCTATTTATAACGCCATTGTGTGGCAAGACCGCCGCACCAGCGATTACTGCGAAAGCCTAAGCACTGACGAGCTTTGCCAAACCATAAGCGATAAAACCGGCTTACTGCTAGACCCGTATTTTTCGGCCACTAAAGTACGCTGGATTTTAGACAACGTTGAAGGCGCACGCGAACAAGCCCTTGCAGGTGAACTGGCGTTTGGTACCGTTGATACCTATTTACTATGGCAGTTAACCGGTGGTAAAGAGCACCGCACCGACGCCACCAATGCATCACGCACTATGTTATTTAATATTCATACTCAGCAATGGGATCAAGAACTACTCGATTTATTCGAAATTCCTGAATCTATGCTGCCCCAAGTGATGGACTCAGCCGACGAATTTGGCTCAACCAGCGACGATATTTTTGGTGCACCAATACGCGTATGTGGTATTGCCGGCGACCAGCAAGCAGCCCTTGTTGGCCACGCATGTTTTGAGCAAGGTATGGCAAAAAGTACTTACGGTACGGGCTGTTTTTTAATGCTGAATACCGGTGAAAAAGCGCTTACCTCTGAAAACCGCTTATTAACCACGGTGGCTTATAGGCTAAATGGCAAACCAACATATGCCATTGAAGGCAGCATTTTTATGGCAGGCGCCACGATGCAGTGGATTGTTGAAGGCTTAAAACTATTAAGCCATGCCGGAGAGAGCGAATCGTTAGTAAAAGATGTACCGCTTGATCATGGGGTATTTTTAGTGCCTTCGTTTACAGGTTTAGGCGCGCCCTACTGGGACCCAAATGCGCGTGGCGCTATTTTAGGTTTAACCCGCGACTCGGGCATTAGCACCATTGTTGCTGCTGCGCTGCAATCGGTTGGGTATCAAACCAAAGACTTACAAAAAGCAATGGAGCGTGATGGCTTACGCCCAAGCGTGTTACGGGTAGATGGCGGTATGGTTAAAAATAACTGGGTACTGACCTTTTTATCAAACATTTTAGGCGCAACGGTAGAGCGCCCAACAGTGACCGAAACCACCTCTTTAGGCGTAGCATACTTAGCAGGCTTACAAACCGGTGTGTATGAGTCAACTGAGCAATTAGCAAAAATGTGGACCTGCGACCGTCGTTTTGAGCCAACAATGAGCGCTGACGAACGTAACGATTTATACGCAAAGTGGCAGCACTGTGTAGCGCAAGTTTGTCTCTCTAGTGACGATAGCAAACAAGCGTAATACGCCCAGCCGCTAATTAAAATTAGCGGCTTACAAAACACCGGCAACAGCGCTTAAATGGCGCGTTGTACGCTGTATGTTTTAAAAAGATCAGGATTAAAAATTAACAAGCAAAAAGCGCGGTTATCTATTGTCAAATAAGGGCCGCAGCTTTATGATGCTATATGTCTTATTTATATTACAAATAAAAAGGTTAGCTCGGTGGAATTAGCAGATAACGAATACGACCTACTCGTCGTCGGTGGCGGTGTAAACGGCACTGGAATAGCAGCTGATGCAGCAGGCAGAGGATTAAAAGTTCTATTGTGTGAACAATCAGACCTTGCCAGTGCAACGTCTTCAAATAGTTCTAAGCTGATCCACGGCGGTTTACGCTACCTTGAACATTACGAATTTAGATTAGTAAAAGAAGCCTTGGCTGAGCGCGAAGTGTTGCTTAAAAATGCCCCGCATATTATGTGGCCGCTTACCTTTAGGCTACCGCACCAATCGCACCTACGCCCAGCATGGATGATCCGTATTGGCTTATTTATGTACGACAACCTAGCTAAGCGCGAAACACTTGCTGGCTCGCGTGGCATCAAGTTTGGTGAAAACAGCGTATTAGAACCTTCAATTACAAAAGGGTTTGAATACTCAGATGGCTGGGTTGATGATTCACGATTGGTAATTTTAAACGCCTTAGCTGCCCAAAACAAAGGCGCAACCATTGCTACGCAAACCAAGTGCGTAAGTGCAAAACGCATCGATAACCAATGGCAGGTAACGCTTGAGCAACAACAAACTAAGGCGCAACAGACTATTAAAGCCAAAGGTATTGTTAATGCAGCAGGCCCGTGGGTTGCAAAATTATTTGACGAAGCACTGATAGAAAAGTCACCACAAAATATTCGCCTTGTTAAAGGCAGCCATATTGTGGTGCCGCGTATTCACGATGAAAAACAAGCCTACATTTTACAAAATAAAGATCAGCGCATTGTGTTTGTTATACCGTTTGAAGATGACTACTCGCTAGTAGGCACCACCGATGTTGAACACAAAGGCGCAGCGCAAGATGTAAAAATTAGTGATGAAGAAATCGATTACTTAATCGATATTACTAACAGCTACTTTAAAAACCACATTAAACGCGAAGACATAGTACATACCTTTTCAGGTGTGCGCCCACTGCTTGATGACGAATCAGTGAATGCACAAAAAGTAACGCGTGATTACAAGTTAGAGCTTTCAAGTGAAGGCAAACACACACCACTGTTAAGTGTGTTTGGTGGCAAAATTACCACCTACCGTAAACTTGCCGAAGCTGCAGTGAATAAGCTTGAAGAATTTTACCCGCAAATGAGTGAAGCGTGGACCAAACACAGCGCCTTACCTGGTGGCGATTTTAGCTCGGTAGAAGCGCTGACCAATGAGCTTAAAGCGGCTTATAGTTGGTTACCAGAAATCACTCTTAAACGCTTTGTACGTACCTACGGGACTCGTGCAAAACTAATTTTAGGCAGTGCAACCCAGCTCAGTGATTTAGGCCAAGATTTTGGTCATGGCTTATTTGCAGCAGAAGTCGATTACTTACTAAATGAAGAATGGGCGGGTAACGCTTACAATATTTTATGGCGCAGAAGTAAACTAGGGCTGCGCTTTAATGAAGCACAAGTGGCAACGCTTAATCATTATATTACGCAAAGCCAAGCGGCTAAAACAGCTTAACAGCAGCTTTAATCCTTACTTAATTTAAGAACTAGCCCCCAATAATTGCACAATCAATATTGGGGGCTTTTTATATTACTTGATTTTATTACTATTAAATAAGTAGTTAAAACCACTTAACGTAGCCTCTTTCACGTCAAACTCTAAACATTGCACACCAATGCAATTTAACGCATGAGTAAAGCAGGCATTTAGTTGCTCTGTGCCAATAACGACCACTTTAGAATTATTCACCAATTGCCATTCACTGGCATGGCGTGCAGCGCGTACATCACTACCAATAAGCACGCCCGACAAGTATGCCTTGGCTTGCACTGGTGTTAACTCTTTTGAAAGTTGGCGCGTACGGACACTAAAAATACCGTGTGCCAAATTACCGCTGTCACTGCCTAACGTGAGTTCACAGCCCTGCTCAAATGCATGCCAATCAAACTCCCCCGCTTCACAGTCGTTAGGAATAAGTACACTTTGATGACATAGCAAGTCGTATAATTCGCCGGTCATTGCGGTTTTAAAACAGATGATTTGGCCATCTTTTAACAGCACCCATTTAGTATGGGTACCGGGTAAACAAATGAGTACGTTGCCGTGCTGATAGACCGGGTTTTGCTTTAAAAAACCTAAAATTTGCAGCTCTTCGCCGCGCATTACATCAAATAAATTGTTTTGTAATGTGCATTTTGTACCAGGCAAAGCACTGACTTTGTTACCTGCACAATCAAAATTAATTGCGCCACTAAGCAGGCTTTCGGGGTTTATGGGGCACGCTAAATAAGGGGTTTCTTTCCAGCCAATACTTGAGGTGATTTGCCCTGCCATATAAATAGGTAAAACGCCGTATTCGCTGGTCCATGGTGCAACGACACCAATTAAAGTATGTTCAAAGTTTTGTTTATCTCTAATCACACCTGGGCCGTCGCGCTGAGCAATTAAAGTTAATTGCCCTGTGGTATTTACGCTGCATAAATAGGCGCGCAAATGACTCGTGCCCCAATCTACGGCTATAAAAAGGTTTAAGTGCTGCAACTTAGAGCCTCCCACCGTCAATTTTAATACCTTGGCCGGTGATCATACTGCTTTCGTCGGCAGCTAAAAAAAGTGCCAAATTAGCTACATCTTCAGGGGTTACTAACTTTTTAAGAGCCATGGCTTCCATCCACTTCACTTGCTCTTGCTCGGTAAACCAACTGGCTAATTGGCGGTCGGTGGCAACCCAACCCGGTAAAATAGCATTCACCCGAATCCCAAATTCACCATAATCGCGAGCCAGTGCTTTAGTCATGCCGATTAAACCGGCCTTTGCCGTTACGTAACCCGCCATTTGTGGCTGCCCCATGATGGCATTGATAGAGCTAAAATTAATAATGCTCCCCGCGCCTTCGCTTTTCATAAAAGACATAGCCACTTGCGAGGCAAAAAATGCCGGATTTAAGTTAATTTGTAGGCATTGATCCCAATCTTGTACTGTAACGTCTTCACTGGCTTGGCGGCGGTCATTGGCTACATTGTTTACCAGTACATTAATAGCGCCTAGTTCAGCACATGCATCTACCAAAGATTGCTGTAAAGCATTTGAGTCAGTTACATCAACCTGTCTAAACCACAATTTAGCATTAGGCAGTGAGGCTATAAGAGATTGAGCAGCCTCGTTATTAATATCTATAAAGGCAATTTTGGCAGCTTGAGCGGCAAACGCCTTTACCATTGCACGGCCAATGCCTGAAGCACCCCCGGTAATAAAAACAACTTTGCCAGAAATACTGGGGTAGTGAGCGTGATTATTCAAATGCGTTTCTCCATAATACAGACTGCCCCTCTCAATATTTATAATTATTTGCTAAAGAGGATTACTGTTACAGCTGTGTTAAAATACTTGCCTTTAACAAAGTTTATAACATATCCTTTCGTACATTAATATGATATATGATATATAATAAAGCAATAACTCATTCGGATAACGCTCAATGAAAAGCCAACCTCGTCAAAATTTAACACAACAATTAACCCATGATTTAGGCTTTGCAATTGTGCGTGGCGTTTACCCAGTTAACGAAGGTCTGCCCTCAGAAGCTGACCTATGCGTAAAATACGATGTGAGCCGCAGTGCAACACGCGAAGCTGTAAAAATGCTCTCTGCTAAGGGCTTAATATCTTCTCGCCCTAAGCAAGGGATCCGCGTACTGCCAGAAAGCAGCTGGAATATGTTTGACACAGATGTACTGCGCTGGATTTTAAGCAGTAAACCGTCGCTTTCTTTATTAAAAGAGTTTACGCAAGTACGTGTCGCACTTGAGCCACAAGCCGCTGCCCTAGCAGCTGAAAATGCCAGCGCCGAACAACTTGCTGAAATAGACAACGCACTTGCCCGCATGGCCGATGCAGACCAAGGTTTAGACGATCCGCTTGAAGCCGATATTGCCTTTCATACCAGTATTTTAGTAGCTAGTAATAACCGCTTTTTTGTACAGCTCACTGAATTTATTAGCACCGCGCTGCGCGTAAGTATTCGTTACACCAACCACATTAAAGGTGTGCCCGGGGCCGACGTTGCAAAGCATGCTGATATTTTAGATACGATTAAATCGCGCAATCCAGAGCGCGCTAAAAAAGCAGTAGAAACCATTTTAGAAGAAGCGCTTGAGTTGATTGAGTCTAAACTCGACTAATAGCCTAAAAAACATTATTAAAAAAGGGAGCTAATTAGCTCCCTTTTTACTGCTTGCTATATTTTAAGCTTTGTTAAGCTCAAAAATAAGCGATGTTTGCGGGAATGAAATTGGCATTTGTAGGCCAAATTCCATCAACGCTTCACCCGTAAAAGTTTGCCCGTTAACAGCGGCAATAGACGAAGGTCGGTATTCTTCAAATTTAACAGGCCACACTAAATTAAGTGTGTACTGCGTATCTGCATCTAAACCAACAAAACGAAGCTTATTAGGCGCAGTGCGCGGTGTTTCGCGTACACTGTTATACGCAAATAACGCTTTTGATTTTTGCTCGTCGATTAAACCAAAGTTAATTGATAAATCGTCGCTATCGAGGCGGTACAAATCGGCAGCATGAATAAATTCACGGTGCTCTTTGTGCAGCGCAATAGCCGCTTTAAGCGCATTGTATTCGTGATCGGTCAGCTCGCGTGGGTCCATTTCAATACCCATGTGGCCAAACATAGATACCGCAGCACGCATTTCAATACTGACATTACGACCTGTGATATGACAATCACGAGGGCCTACGTGTGCACCCATAACCGACGATGGGAAGAAGAACGAACAGCCGCGTTGAATTTCAAGACGGTCAAGTGCATCGTTAGAATCTGACGTCCATACACGGTCTGTGTGTGCAAGCACACCATAATCTACACGGGCACCACCTGACGAACAGCTTTCTATTTCAAGGCCAGGGTGCGCCGCTTTAATGCGGTCGATTAAGCGATACAGTGCCAGTGTTTGCTGATGCACCGCAGGCTTGCCTGAGAAGTTACCCGCGTGGTTTATATCGCGGTTCATATCCCATTTAATGTACTTAATTGTTGGGTATTCAACTAAAATGTCATCAATCGCTTTGTATAGGTATTCAACAACCTCAGTGCGCGTTAAATCAAGCACTAGCTGGTTTCTAAAGCTAAGTTGCTCGTTATTTTCTGAGCCTAATACCCAATCAGGATGAGCGCGGTATAAGTCACTATCTGGGTTTACCATTTCAGGTTCAAACCAAATACCAAACTCCATGCCTAAGCTGTTTACATGGTCAATCACTGGCGATAGGCCGTCTGGGTATATTTCATAATCTACGGTCCAATCACCTAGGCCTGCATAATCACCACGGCGACCTTTAAACCAACCGTCGTCAAGTACAAAACGCTCGATACCTAATGGCGCTACTTTATCGGCTAACTGCTTTAGCGTGTCTACATCGTGATCGAAGTAAATGCCTTCCCACGTGTTGTAATGTACTGGGCGTGTTTTTTCGCGCTGCGCCTGGCTAAGTAAGTTAGCTTTAACAAAGCGATGAAAATTACGCGACAGTGCACTAAAGCCATCGCTCGAAAACGAGCCATAAATACTTGGGCTTTGATACGTTTGGCCTTTAGCAAGAGTTAGCTCGCCCGGTAATAATAACTCACCCATTTGCACATAGCGGCGCCCTTCTGGTAGTAGCTCAGCGCGTAGCTTGTTGTTACCGCTCCAACCTAAATGAAAGCCATAACACTCGCCTTGTTGCTCGCCTGCGCCTTCGCTATGAACTAATAAGCCAGGGAATACGTCGTGCGATGTTTTACCTTTGCGGTTTTCGCGTACAAAGCTGCCCAATACTAAATCAACCAATTGGCGTTGAAATTCGTTAGACCAACGTCCTTCAAAGCTCACTAGTTTGTTCATGCTATCGGGTAGTTGGAACGTAGGTGCGGCGCAAAAATTAACGCTTAGCGGTGCATCACTTAAGTTAGTTAATACGGTATGCGCACTTAGCACATCGGTGTTGCTATCAAGTGTGATGCTGTGCACTACTTCAATACCACGCAACTCATCAACACTTACAAACTCTAAGCTAGAAGGGGTTGGCTGACGAACATCTTGAAGAGCAGGCCCAACTGACCAAGCTATGGTGTCGTTTGACAGCTCTAGCCCTGGCGCGCCTGTAAAGCCTTCACCTAATAGCGGAGAAAGAGAAATAGGTGCTTCTTCAACCACGGCACATTTTACTTCCTGACGAGTCGCAAGCTGAGTTAGCATTGTTTCAGTTGTTTGCTCAGATAGGCGCTTACCAAAATAAAGTAACGCTGGGGTTTTGCTCTGGCAGTCGAAAATAACGGTGCTGTTTGCGCTGTCTAATCGAAAGAATGGTTTAATATCAGCCATGATTCTCCTGTCCTCTTTAATGAAGATGAGTTTAATACGCGAGTACATCATATGTGTGCTTACTCGCCGCTTACTGCATCAAATTGCAGTCAGTGATTTTAAAATAATAGTATATATCATACAAATTACTTTTAGATAGTGTTTACGGTGTAATTTAGCCAATATTATTACTGGCTATACCAGTCATTAACTTAAACAGCGGTTAAAAAATTTAATACCACCTTGAGCAATATTATATTTAGTGGGCTTTTAGCCTGGGGTCGCCTGTAAAACCCCGCAGATAGTCACACGTTTAGCCCCGCAAAATGATTAAGTATTATTGCCATAGGTGTTATCTACAGTGTCGATTAATTGAATAAATAAAAATCGGCCTAAGTTACCTTAGGCCGATTTAGTAATGTGTTAACTGGCTAATAAAAAGTGACTTAACTTTTTACTGCTGGTTATTTTGGTGCGTGCACTGGTGGCGTATCTTCAATAGCAGGTGTTTTACCTGCCCACTGTGCATTTAAACCAAACACTACTTTATTAACGATTAATGCAAAGGCTACACATACAATAAGTGTAATTGGCATTAAGTGAATATAGTGTAGTTCAGTATGTAGCGGCGAATTTTCAAACGTCAGCATGCCATACATAACCACGCCTAAAATTACCGCGGCAATACCTGCACGCGCATCCACATTTTTAAACAATAAGCCCACTACAAAAATTGAGAATATAGGCATACTTAATAAGCCGTTTAACTGTTGTAGTAAGTTAATAATGCTGTCGGCTTGCTGATAAATTGGCACAAGCACAAGCGTTAAACTAGTAAGTAACAACGTAACGTAGCCACTTAGCTTTACTACACTTGGCTCTTTATTAAAGTAAGCTTCGTGAATATCACACACGTAAAGTGCCGTAGCCGAGTTTAATAAGCTGTTATAAGTAGAAAGCACTGCTGCCGCCATTGCTGCGGCAAATACACCCGTTAACCATGCAGGCATTACATCACCTACAATTCGACCATAAGCTGCATCGCCAATGTCGCCATACAGTTTGTACGAAATAATACCCGGTAGCACCACAATCGCCGGTACAATTAAAAAGCGAATACCCGCTGCTGCAAATATCCCTTTTTGCGCTTCTTTAACGTTTGGCGCAGCCATTGCACGCTGGGTAATGGTTTGGTTAGTACCCCAGTAATACATTTGAATAAAGATCATACCGGTTAAAAGCGTAGGCCAAGGGATTGGCGAGTCAGCATCACCAATTAATGTTAAGCGCTCTTGTGGAATACCGCTAAAGTTGTAATCAATCGCGTTAAGCGCTAAAAATACGACCAGTATTGCCATACCTAACACTAATAAACCATTGTAGGTATCGGATACGGCAACCGCACGTAAGCCCCCAAAAAATGCATAAATAGCACCTACTAAAGCGAATGCGGTCGCTATGTACATTAGCGGAATATCAACCTTAAACATGGTTTGCATAAATAGCGCACCAGAATAAATAACCGCAGGCATGTAAATTAGCGCATTACCTAAAAAGAATAAGCCACCAATAACAGCGCGAATATGCTTGTTGTTGTAGCGTTTTTCTAACAGCTCCGTGGTGGTTGTACAGTTGTACTTGTAATAAACAGGAATAAATACTTTGGCTAAAATAATAAGCCCTAAAATAGCTGCCAATTCCCACCACACAAGCAAGGCCATTTGATTGCCATTCATGCCCACCAGCTGGTCGGTACTTAAATTTGTGAGCGTAATTGAGCCTGCTACAAACATCCAAGTAAGGCCACCGCCCGCTAAAAAATACTCTTTTGTTTGATTATCACCACTATTACGGTTTTGGCCTCGGCACTTCCAATATGTAAGTCCACCAATTAAAGCGGTTACAAAGAAAAAAACCACCAACTGCAAAATGTTGTCTGACATGTGTGTGTCTCCAGCGCGTTAAACGCAATGTCTGTCTATGTGAACGTATTAACCTGTAAAGGCTAATTAATAAATTGCACCTTACAGTGCGTGTGCATCTCGACTTAGTTCTAACTTAATTTGCTTTAATGGCATAAGTTCAGGATGCTGGTTGTGACGCTTTACTAACGCATTTAACTGAAACAACGAAATAAGCATGCTGTTAAGCACGCTCAGGTAACCTTGTTTGTGTAAATTGGCAATGGTATCGCTGTCTAAAGTTTGCAGTTTATCTTCATCAACAGTGCTCAAACCTTGAATAGTTTGCGCCTCGCCTTGTTCAAACTGCAAAACAATATCTATGTTTTTAATAAGCCCTAAGCGGGCAATTTCTTGGGTAAATTGGTACGTTTGGTAATCATTTTTTAAATCGCTTTCTAGTAGCTTTTGCTGCGCACTTAAATACAGGCTTGGGTTGCCTTTGGCATCAAATAACGGCTCGCCTTGCTGGGTATTAACGGCTGAGCTTTGCTCATCAATAGCAATAAAGTAATCACTGCTATTTGCCTCACGAGTGAGTAAATAAAGCGGCTGGGTTTGTATGCACACAGGCGTGTACAGCGCTTGCCATTGATTGTTACTCACAAATAAACTTTGCTGAGCACTAAAGCTGGTTAAGCCGGAAATGGTGTAGCTGCCGTTGTGTGCGTTACGCGCTAAAAAAATAGGTAAATCGCAGGCTGCTTTTGCTACTTCGTTTGCACGTAGATTAACTAAATGCTGTGTTTTTGCGTATTCAACACCCGCATTAGGGTTAATTTTTATTGCTTGGTGCTGAGTATTTGATAGTTCACTAATTGCCATAGTTACACATCCTTAAACTGGGTTAGCCGCAAGCCACTGCTCAATATAAGCACGGTGAGGCGGCAACGTTTGCAACATCTGCTGTGTAAGCTGGCTGTTACGTTCAATTATTTGATTTGCTTGCGCATCGTTTGAGTACAAATACGCTTGCTTAGTAAAGTCGGGCTTAAAGCCCATACCGTATAAAACATACTGGTAACTGGCGGCAGGAAATAGCTCTAATGCGCCATGAAAATCTTGAATAAGTGGGCCACGCGTACCCCAAAGCAGTAAGTCTTCTTGTAAACTTTGCGGAATGCTTTGTGGTTGTACGTGCGCTTGCCAATAAGGCTCTGGGCGCTTAGTTAACATGTAATGAAGTTTTAAAAAATCGATAATACGCTGCCAGCGATAATCCATTTGCTCATTAAAGCGCTTTGCAACAATGGGCATTACTTGGGTATCGGCTGGCATGTGCTCTGCAACAAAGCGAGACGAAATTTCAACCAACATAATGGCGGTTGCTTCAAGGGGCTCTACAAAACCTGCCGACATTCCCACTGCAACACAGTTTTTGTGCCAAAATTTTTCGCGATAGCCTGACTCAAAACTTATTTTTCGGGCAGTTAAGCCTTTAGCGGCATCACCTAAATAGTTGCGTAAGTTTTGCTCGGCTTCTTCATCTGATAAAAACTTGCTTGAATATACATGCCCTACACCACGGCGATGCGTTAGGCCTATATCCCAAATCCACCCAGCATTTTGTGCGGTGGCAATGGTATGACTGGCCAGTGACTCATCACCTTCTTCGTAGGGGACTTGCATAGCTAGGGCGCTGTCGTTAAATAATACGTGGTCCATTTTTTTAAATGGCACGTTAAGGGCTTGGCCTAATAACAGCGATGAAAAACCCGTGCAGTCTATGTATAAATCAGCGTTTATGGTGCGGGTTTGATCAGTTAAGGTAAGCGTGTCTATAGCCCCGCTTTCATCAAGCTTTACCTGATCAACGGTGCCAATAATGTGCTCAATGCCTAGTTTGCTCTTACAATGTTGCTTTAATAGCTCGGCAAAGGCACCGGCATCTAAATGGTATGCGTAATTACAATTTGCTTGATACTCGCCTTGCGCAATGCCTCTCGGTGCTAGGTTTGCTTCGCAAATATCGTGCTGAAAATTAGTTTGCTGAGCAAAGTTTTCAACATTATCTAAATAGGGGGCTAAATCTATACGGCCGTAACCTAGCGGTACCGTAAAGGGATGGTAGTAAAAATCGTTGTTGCCATGCGTCCAGTTTACAAATTTACCGCCTTGTTTAAAGGTGGCATTACAGGCTTTAAATACATCCACTTCTCGCAAACCAATTTGCTGAAGCGTGTTTTTCATAGTGGGCCAGGTACCTTCACCTACACCAATTGTTGGAATATCAGATGATTCTACCAACATCACTTTTAAGCCATCACCCTTATTACCTTGGTGATACGAAGCGATAATTGCAGCGCTCAGCCATCCTGCTGTGCCGCCACCAATTACGGCGATTGTTTTTATTGCTTTATTCATAACGGACTACTCTTTGAGTACTTTATTGATAACCGGTTAGACAACAAATGCCCTTTCGGGCATTTGTTTAAATTAGTCTCATTTTGTGCAAATTAGCTACTAACTTTATTAGTAACAGTACTTATAATGCACTGCAATGAAAACTAAGAGGCAATCGCTGCCTCTGCTATCAATTAAAACGTACCGCGAATACCAAACGCGTAACGTGAGCCATTATCTTCTACAGAGTAGATTTGATTAGCAAAACGGCCCGTTTGCACTAGCTCTTCTTCAGTAATGTTGATGCCTTCGGCAAAAATAGTGAAGTTTTCGTTGATATCGTAGCTTGCACTAATATCCCATTGACCGTACGTTTCTACGTTCACTGGTTCGCCGTTAAAGCCGTTATCAACTAAGCGTAAAAAGCCCTCACGGTTGTTAAATGCAACACGTGCCTGCCAGTTATCTTGCTCGTAAAACAGCACTAAGTTTTGTGAATCACCTAACCCTTCAAGCGCAAATGTTTGGCTTGTATCGCCATCAACACTAATATCGCTATCTACTACCGTGGCATTAGCAATAAAACCAAAGCCGTTTTCAAACATATGAGTTACACCGATTTCGTAACCCGTTACCGTTGCAGACTCGCCATTTTGCGGGCGACTCACAGTGTAAACTTCTGAGCTACCGTTAAGTTCGGCATCGGTTTGGTCAGTACAGGTTGTACACGCAAAACCAGGGCCTGTACGGTCAGTCATGTCGTATGTTTCGTCGCCGGTTAGGGTAACAATAAAGTCATCCACTTCTTTACTAAATACGGCAAAGCTAAATAAGTTAGCGTCGTTGTAGTACCACTCGTAAGAGATATCCCAGTTTTCAGATTGGAACGGCTTAAGTGCAGGGTTACCACCACTTGCTGTTAAGTTTTGACGACGAGGCTCGTTAAACGTGGTCGCAGGTGATAACTGTGACATAGTAGGACGAGTAATACTGTCGTACGCTGCAAAGCGTAAAATCATGTTGTCTTGCAGTTCAAGCTTAACGTTAAAAGAAGGAAGTAAGTTTGAGTAGCTCGTCCCTTCTTGAATGTCTGTTGCCGGGCCAAATACGTTTTGGAATAAAGTGGCATCAGAGGTAGGAATAACATCGCTGATAAAGCTTTGTACAGCCGCTACTTCAATATCAGTTTCTGAGTAACGTGCACCCATGTTAACCGTAACTGGCATATCAGCTAGGTCGAAACCAATGGTAAAGTCCATGTAAAGGCTAGTGATATCTTCGTTAATTGTGTAACGGTTATTTTGTAGTGTTGGCTCTACAGGGAAACCTTGGTCAGCAAGATAATCAAGCATTTTATCGCCGTCGTAGCTATAAAATGTATCGATTAAACTTGGGAAGTAGTTACTTGCTGAGTAAGCTTCAAAATCAATTTCATCAAGTGGTGCTTCAGTGCCGTAACCACAAAACTGACATTGGCTACCAAAAATTTGGAAGCTTGATTTTTCACGTTCTTGACGATAAGCACCAAAGTTAATGCGATCAACTGGGCCTTTATCTGGTACGTATTCAAAATCGGCTTTGATTTCGGTAATTTCATCTTCATCTGTAAACTGGTTACCAATTTCGTTGTAGTGAAGACGCGCAAGGCTTGCATCTGGCAGCGAGCCATTTTCAAAACCATCATGCTGTACGGTAGGAACGCTACCGGTGCCGTCAAAGCTGTAGCTGTTAATAATACCCACTACGTTAAAGCGGTCATTACCAGCACGGTCGTTTTCAGCTGTTGAGCGAGATACGTCAAATTTTGCTTTTAATGACTCGTTTACTTGCCAGTCAACGTTAATACCAAATGCTTTGTTAGTTACATCACGCGAGTTACGTGTGTGTGATACAAAGTCGGTTGCAGGGTTGCCACTGGCGTTACCTAAACCTACTTCTTGCGTAAAGGTAAGTAAGGTGCCCGTTTCAGGATCGATTGTTGCGCTACCTACGCGGTCTGGTTCAAACCAAGAAGCTAAATCGCGTACTGATGAGTCCACTTCAAATTTTGAAATTAAACCATCTACAGTAATAGTAATATCGTCAGACGGTGCATATTGTAATACTAAGCTTGCATTAGTACGTTCACGGTCTTGCTCATCTACAACTTGGTCCCAGTTACGTGGGATGTATGCATTGTCGTACAGTACGCCGTCTTGTGGATTTGAAATAGTTTGTCCACCGCGCCAACCCGCCGTTAAAATTTGGTTATTTTGCAGCTTACGTTGTTGGTTAGTGATGGCAAAAAGCACACCGAGCTTGTCGTCGTTAAACGTATTACTTACTAAAAATGAAGCCGATGGCGATACTTCTTCAGAAAGGCTTTCGTACATGCCTTTCACTGAACCAATCACATGTAAGCCACCAAAATCGAATGGACGAGCTGTGGTTACGTTAACCGTACCACCAATGCCGCCTTCTTGAAGCGTTGCACTGTTACTTTTATAAATATCAGCACCGGTGATTTGGTCTGCCGCTAATACATCAAAATTAAATTCACGCCCTGCACTGTCAGTCGCAATTTGACGACCATTTACAAGTACCGTGTTAAATTGTGGGCCAAAACCACGAATTGTTACTGCTTGCCCTTCACCGCCACTACGGTCAATGGCTACACCTGTAATACGTTGCAGAGACTCTGCTACGTTTAAATCAGGAAATTTACCAAGATCTTCTGCTTTAATCCCATCGGTTACAACATTAGATGCTTTTTTATCTAACATTGATGAACGTAAGCTGCTGCGAATACCCGTTACTGCGATAACCTCAACATCTTTATCTACTACTGTCGGTGTGTCGCCTTCAGCGCCTTGAGCTGCAACGTGGCCGCTTGCCAATATGCCTGTAATAGCAATACTGAGTGCGGTTTTCTTGTTGAACGATAACTTATTGTTAATTATCATTTTTTAAAAACTCCTGATTGTGTGTAGTCATTTTGTCGTTGTGTGGTGTGTATAGCTTCAAATACTATTTATAATATAAATACTTTAAATTGAGCAAAAGTGCAACCTTTTCCTTAATTATGGCTATCTTTTTGTTACGTGTATTTTTCTTTTTGTTTTCTTTAATTTAACAGTGGAATTAGTATGTTATTGCGAAAACGCAAAAATTATTTGCTGATTATATTCTTCATTTGGCAATAAATTAGCTTTTGGATAATCGCTTCTATTTGCTGCATTGGGCCAGTTTTGAGCTTCTAAACACACCGCTTGGCGTGCATTAAAAGGAGAACCTACAAAATTTGCCGTATAAAGCTGCATACCAGGCTGGGTACTTTTAAGGGTTAAATTAACGCCCGTGTGTGGCGAGGTTAATGTAGCCATTGTTTTTAAACGATTGTCATCACTAAAAATATAGCAATGATCAAAGCCACTACCGGCATCAAGTTGCGCATGCTGTGCGCACAGTGCATCGCCAATGGGCTTAGGGTGAGTAAAATCAAAGCAGCTGCCCGAGCCATCTTCATGATGGGCAAGCGGTATACTGTTACTATCGATAGGTAAATACGTTGCGGTATTTATTTGCAGCAGGTGATTATTAATGCTTTCACTGCCTTCAAGATTAAAATAGCAGTGGTTGGTAAAGTTAACGAGGGTTTCTTTATCGGTAATGGCTTTGTAACTGAGGATTAGCTCGCCATTGCGTGCAGTAATTGTTTGCCAAACTTGTAACTGCCCAGGAAAGCCTTCTTCTCCATCTGCCGAGCAGTAATAGAGCTCCACTTCATTATTGCTTTGCTTAGTGACTTGCCACAGTACTTTATTAAAGCCTTTTTCGCCGCCGTGTAAGCTATTTGGGCCATTATTTGCTTTAAGTTGGTATTCTGTGCCTGACAATACAAAACGTCCGTTTTCAATACGATTTGCGTAGCGCCCGACTGTTGCCCCTAAATAAAATGGGTTTTCTAAATAATAAGCAGGTTCGTTAACGCACAGTGTCATCTCTTGGTTATTAAACTTTATGCTTTTGATAATAGCGCCAAATGGCAATATTTCTGCAGTTAAGCTTTTACCATCGCTAAGCGTTATTACCTCTAACGGTTTATTGCCAGTTGTAGATGCCACATTCATTCTCCATAAACTACCAGCTCAACAGTACCTGTCATAGCGGTGCAACAATATATAATATAAATAGTATATAAGTGAGAAGCGTAACTCAATCAAAATGCGTTAAAATAACGCTATAAAAATTCACAGCTGTCGCTTGTGGTTTACATCACGATCCTCGTTGCGTGGAGTAAATGCACCTAGTTAAACTAGGTGTTCGCTGAGTGCTGCGACTTCTGCTTCGCTTAAATTTTGTTTAGCTTTGTTTTTAAAGTTATAACGCACTAATACAGTTTTACCCACAACACAGCATTTACCTTGCTGCCACGCCTCTTGCTTAATGGTAAAAGAGCTATTTCCTACATGCTCAACGGCTGTTTTAATCGTCACTTCGTGAGCATAAAATAATTCCCCTACAAACGATGCTTCTATTTTAGCGATGATCAGTTTCCAGTCGTGTGGGTTTAGATCGGGGGTAAAAAATTTAAAAATAGGGACGCGTGCGGCTTCAAACCACACAGGTAGTACGGTATTGTTGATGTGTCCGAGTGCATCTGTTTCGCTAAAGCGCGGCATCACTTTTTCAATAAACATAAAAATCCAAATAATAACTAAATAAAAAGGTAAATCATGACGGACTTTATCCACGTTATTGATAACGCGTTAAGCGATGATTTTTGCGATAACTTTATTACCACATTCTCTAACAGCCCGCATGTAAAACAAGGTGTAACCTCTGGTGGTGTGGACTTAAAAAAGAAAGACAGCCACGACCTGCAATTAAACAGTTACCCAGAATACGCCCAACAATTAAAGCATATTCAGCAAACCACTGCACAGCATGTTTTTAACTATGTAGAAGCACACTTTTTTATGCTAATTGGCGCATTTGGCTTAAAAGTGTATCACCCAAAAACGGGGGATGTGGTGGATTTAACACAGGATAACTTTGACGAAGTGGGCAAACCACAGCTCTCTGTGCTGGTGCAGCAAATATTTAGACTTGGGAACATTCAGGCGCAAAAGTACGAGGTAAATAAAGGCGGCTACCCTTACTGGCATAGTGAAGTGTATCCACAGCTACAACACAATGAAGCACTGCACCGTGTATTATTATTTATGTTTTATTTAAACGATGTAGAGGAAGGTGGCGAAACAGAGTTTTATTATCAAAAACGTAAAATTGCGCCTAAAAAAGGCACTATGGTCATTGCCCCTGGCTACTTTACGCATACCCATAGAGGTAATAAGCCGGTATCGAACGATAAATATATATTAACTTCATGGGTGCTATTTAATCGCGCAGAGCACATATACGGCACACCTAAAAGCTAAAACAGTCAGCGGGCAAAAACTAACTAACCGCTGACTACTTTAAACATTTGAGCTTTAAAAAGAGTTATTCAAAAGCGCAGATTTGTATTCATACCAATCCGCGATAATACTTAATTATGCGGATTGGTATAAACTGTCAGTTTCAAAGAAGTTGATCAAACAAATCAAATAACTTATCTAGCTCTTCGGTGGTGTTGTAATGCATACAACCGATGCGCACTACACCGCCTTTATCAAGTACGCCTAACTGCTCACATAAGCCTTGTGCATAAAAATTACCATCCCACACACAAATATGCTGTTTGCCTAAAAACTCAGACACCTCACGCGGCTCTAATCCTTCAAAGGTTAAAGCAAATGTAGGCGTACGCTCGTTTAAGCGCTCTAGGTCATCAATGCCAAATAGCTTAATGCGTGGGTAATTAACTAAACGCGTTAAAAAGTACTCACTAAGCGCCATTTCGTGCTGCTTTGTTTTAGCAAAAGCCGCCGTTAACTTTTCACGGCGCGTGTGGCCTTCATCAAGCCCGCTAATTGCAGCAATGTAATCAACAGCGGCAATAAAACCTGCTAAGGCTTCGAAGCTTTGCGTGCCTGTTTCCCATCGACCTGGTGCTACATCTTTAGCTGGTTCTACTTTGTAAGGCGTAAAACCTTCAAGATGCTTTGTTTTACCGTACACCATGCCTAAGTGAGGACCAAAAAACTTATATGCAGAACAGGCCAAAAAGTCGCAATCAAGGGCCTGAACATCAACAAGCTCGTGCGGTGCATAATGCACGGCATCAACGTACACTAATGCGCCTACAGCATGGGCAAGCTCTATAATACGTTTTATATCGTTAATAGAACCCGTAGTATTTGAAGCGTAAGTCACCGCAACCAGTTTAGTATTGCTGTTTAATAAGCTTTCAAACTGCGCCATATCTAAGCTGCAATCAGCCTCGTTAATTAAAGCGGTTTGAACTTTAACGCCTTTATCTTGCGCTGCTTGCTGCCACGACGATACATTTGAGAAATGATCAGCGTTAGTCACAATAATCTCATCGCCGGCTTGCCAATCGCGTGAAATAGCACGGCTAAAGCTAAAGGTAAGGCTGGTCATATTAGGGCCAAACACTATATTTTGTGCACTTGGCGCATTAAGTAAATCGGCCGCTGCTTGGCGCGCATTTGCCATTAATTCAACGGTTTTATCACTTGAAAAAAACGCACCGCCTAAGTTTGAGTTGTAGTGCCCTAAATAAGCAGTCATTGCATTTAGTACAGACTGCGGCACTTGAGAGCCACCTGGGCCATCTAAAAATATTGGCGATTTACCATCAACGGTTTGTATTAATGCAGGAAACTGCTCACGTAGTTGCGCTATGTTCATGAGCATTCCTTAAGAGGTAAGTACAAAACAATCCAAGTAACCTGGCTTGCTTGTATCTACTTTGTTCATTGGCGTTGCATTGTGCCAAACTTGACGGTCGTTTATTAGTGCAAACATTCCGTCTTTAATTTCCATTTTAAAACACGGTTCTGCTTGCTTGTTTTCGTATACTAGCAGCTCGCCGCCTTCTAAGTTTTCGTGAGAAACACCACATACACAAACATGGTCAAACCCATCTTGATGCACACCTTCAGGTGCTGCGGGCGTATCGCTATCAATCGCAAGCATTCTAAATTGGTGAATTTCAATATCACGGCCTTCATCAATACCGGTAAGCTCACAAAACTCACTTACAATGCTTTTCATCCCTTCTGACTCAAGTAAGCTTTGCTCTAAGTTTTCATAAGTACGCTCAACATTACCCTGAAAGGTATTAATAGAATCGTCTTGAACAAACGCTTTGGCAGCTTGTAGTTTTAGCTCACCATTTTGAAATTTAATTACCGAGTAACGACGCTTACGAAATTCACCATCTGCATACGGATTAGCAGGTAGGTTATCAAAAGAAGGCTTAACCAAATCAATATTTGCTTGGTTAATAAAACGAAGTTGCAGTAAATTCTGGTTGTTTAATGCAGTCATAAAATCTCGCTTAAAATAATGAGAATATTAAAAGAGATTTTAATGCATGTAGAAAGGAATATTTGCTTTATTATTTATATAAAAAGTGGGTAATGGTTATATTTAATTCAAATAAAACTTATTACAGCATGAAATATTCAATTTTATTTTAGCCAATAAAAAACCCGCCTAAGCGGGTTTTTTTAAAACAGCTTTAAATTATACAGCTTGCTGAATAATTACGTTGTCTGCTTTTTTAGTGTACTGAGGCATGCGGTGGAAGTTCAAGTAACGGTATGTATCTGCAGCCGTTGCATTGATTTTCTCTGCGTATTCTTGGTACTCAGCTGGTGTAGGTAATTTACCTAAAATTGCCGCTACTGCAGCAAGCTCAGCTGATGCTAAGAATACATTTGCGCCTGTACCTAAACGGTTAGGGAAGTTACGTGTTGAAGTAGAAACAACCGTTGCTTTATCAGCAACACGTGCTTGGTTACCCATACACAGTGAACACCCTGGCGTTTCGATACGTGCACCAACACGACCAAAGATACCGTAGTACCCTTCGTCAGTTAGTTGGTCTTTATCCATCTTCGTTGGTGGAGCTACCCAAAGTTGAGTTGGGATACGACCTGTAAAGCCATCTAGTAATTTACCCGCAGCACGGAAGTGACCAATGTTAGTCATACAAGAACCGATGAATACTTCGTCGATTTTCTCGCCAGTAACATCAGAAAGTAAACGCGCATCATCTGGGTCATTTGGAGCACAAAGGATTGGCTCTTTAATTTCTGCTAGGTCGATTTCTACAACGTGCTTGTACTCTGCATCAGCATCAGCTTCCATAAGTTCTGGGTTTGCTAACCACTCTTGCATTGCTGTAATACGACGCTCGATTGTACGTACATCGCCGTAACCTTCAGAGATCATCCACTTAAGCATAACAATGTTAGACTCAAGGTATTCGCTGATAGACTCTTTAGAAAGCTTAACAGTACAACCTGCTGCTGAACGCTCTGCTGATGCATCTGATAATTCAAACGCTTGCTCAACAGTTAAGTGCTCAACACCTTCAATTTCTAGTACGCGACCAGAGAATTCGTTGATTTTACCTTTTTTCTCTACTGTTAATAAGCCTTGCTTAATACCGTAGTATGGGATTGCATGTACTAGGTCACGTAAAGTGATACCTGGTTGCATTTCACCTTTAAAGCGAACCAAAATAGACTCAGGCATATCAAGTGGCATAACACCTGTTGCTGCTGCGAACGCTACTGCACCTGAACCCGCTGGGAACGAAATACCTAATGGGAAACGTGTATGTGAATCACCACCAGTGCCTACAGTATCTGGTAATAACATACGGTTTAACCAAGAGTGAATTACACCATCACCAGGACGAAGTGAAACTCCGCCACGGTTCATGATGAAATCAGGAAGCGTATGGTGAGTGTTTACGTCAATTGGTTTAGGGTAAGCAGAGGTATGACAGAATGACTGCATTGTTAAATCTGCAGAGAAACCTAAACATGCTAAGTCTTTAAGCTCATCACGTGTCATAGGACCTGTAGTATCTTGCGAACCTACAGTCGTCATTTTTGGCTCACAGTATTGGCCTGGGCGAATACCTGCTACGTTACATGCTTTACCAACCATTTTTTGCGCTAGTGTAAAGCCTTTATCAGACACTTCTGTTACTGCTGGTACTTTAAATACGTCAGTAGCACCTAAACCTAAAGAGGTACGTGCTTTGTCTGTTAAACCACGACCAATGATTAGAGGAATACGGCCGCCGGCACGTACTTCATCTAAAATTACGTCTGATTTAAGCTCAAAAGTAGAGATAACGTCATCAGTACCGTGGCGCTTAACTACACCTTCGTATGGGTAAATATCAATTTGATCACCCATGTTGAACTCATCAACATTTAACTCGATTGGTAACGCACCTGAATCTTCCATTGTGTTGAAGAAGATAGGCGCAATTTTGTTACCTAAACATACACCACCAACGCGCTTATTAGGTACGTATGGGATATCATCACCCATAAACCAAAGCACAGAGTTAGTTGCAGATTTACGAGAAGAACCAGTACCTACAACGTCACCTACGTATGCAAGTGGTAAACCTTGTGTTTTTAATTCTTCAAGTTTAGTGATTGGACCTACTTCACCCGCTTTGTCAGGAGTGATACCGTCGCGCTCATTTTTTAGCATTGCTAAAGCATGAAGCGGGATATCTGGACGTGACCATGCATCTGGTGCAGGTGATAAATCATCAGTGTTTGTCTCGCCGGTTACTTTAAATACAGTAACAGAGATTTTTTCAGCAACAGCTGGCTTGTTAGTAAACCATTCAGCGTCTGCCCAAGATTGAATAATCTTTTTAGCGTGCTCGTTGCCTGCTTTTGCTTTTTCTTCTACGTCGTAAAATGCATCAAACATTAATAATGTGTTTGATAGGCCTTTTACAGCGATAGGCGCAAGTGTTTCGTCATCAAGTAGCTCAATCATTGGGGCGATGTTGTAACCACCTAACATTGTACCTAATAATTCTGCTGCTTTTTCTTTAGATACTAATGGAGATTGTGCTTCGCCTTTAGCAACTGCCGCTAAAAAGCCTGCTTTGATGTATGCTGCATCATCAACGCCTGGTGGTACGCGGTTGATTAGTAAATCTAAGATGAACTCTTCTTCACCCGCTGGTGGGTTTTTAATTAGTTCAATAAGATCAGCCGTTTGCTGAGCATCTAATGGCGCTGGTACGATACCTAACGCGGCACGCTCTTCTACGTGTTTACGATATTCTTGTAGCACAATATTGCCCTCTTGGTGACGTGAAAGTATTCGGTAGCGCCTCATGCGCAAAAAAAGTAACCCTATACTTATAGTATTCTAACGCGGGATTATAAAGCTTTTATGTATAGATGAAAATCCATCCAGCTAAGCAACTGATTATACCGACTATAAATATTATGAATAGTGGTAAGCATAAATTCTATTTTCGTGAATGTTTGTTAAGTAATAATCATTCTTGTTTAATCAGGCTAATACTGCATATGCTGTTTTAAAGGCATAAAAAAACCCAGCACTAAGCTGGGTTTTTAAAATAAAGTAAGTAACTATTAACGCTTAACTTTTACACGTTCAATAGATTTTACATGTGCTTCTACACGAC
Source organism: Pseudoalteromonas sp. S2893 (assembly GCF_005887105.1). Taxonomy (NCBI): domain Bacteria; kingdom Pseudomonadati; phylum Pseudomonadota; class Gammaproteobacteria; order Alteromonadales; family Pseudoalteromonadaceae; genus Pseudoalteromonas; species Pseudoalteromonas sp. S2893. The sequence continues at coordinate 67,842 of NZ_PNCY01000030.1, forward strand.
GGTTTTCAGCGTGAGCTTCTTTCGTGTTAGCTGTGTTTTTAAGACGTTCTTCACCTAGACCAACAGTTGTAATGCGATCTTCAGCAATGCCATCTTTAATTAGCTCTTGTGCTACATCATCAGCACGCTTTTTAGAAAGCATCTTGTTGTAGTTTGCGTTACCTACCGCTGACGCGTGGCCTTCAAGTAGTACAGTTGTATCTTCGTGCTCTTTTAAGAACTCAGATACTGATGCAATGTCGTCAAAGTAACGTTGACCAACTTGTGCAGAATCATGTGGGAAAGTAACTAATAAGCTTGTTGTTACTTCACGGTCTTCGTATAAAGTACAGCCATCGCCATCAACAGCGTCTGTCATTGGCGTGTTAGGACATTTATCATCTTTATCTAGGATGTTGTCGTTGTCGCTGTCTTTAGGTTCTACAGGTACTTCTACTACTGCTGTAGGCGCTGGCTCTACAGGCTGTGCAGGCATAGAGTTTTGGCCAAATAAGTAGTTAATACCAATTTTAGCACCTACATCTGTGTAACCTTTATCAAGACCTTGGTATACCGCAGTTTCAGCGTTTACGAAAAAGCCATCAGTAATAAAGTGTTGGTAACCAACACCTGCGTTTAAGAATGTGTTGTCATCTACTACGTCCATTTCTTTAATACCGAATAGACCGTAGAAAGGGCCGCCGTCAAGGTGGTAAAGCGCATCAATACCGTAACGCTCGCCGTCGATATTATTACGATTGCCCGCAGCTTTATCGAACGCGTTAAAGTCCATATCTGCATACTCAAGGCGTGCGCTCCAGTAATCGCTGAAACGGTAACCTGCTTCTACACCCCAACCAGTTGACTCGTTTACGTCAAGGCCAGCTTGAGCGCGCATGTTTTCCCATGACGCATCATAGTAGTCACCAAATGCACCAATGTAGAAACCTTCTTCTTTATCGGCAGCGAATGTAGACGCGCTAGTTGCAGCTAACGCAATTGCAATTGTAAGTGATTTTAATTTCATTGTTTTCTTCCCATTTTAACAACTTAGAAAATTGTAGCTAATCAATACTAGCTCAACCAGTTTTGTACACACTACCCGAGCTTTTGTTAATCGATACTTAACGAAAAATAAAGTTTATAAATTTTTTCAACGATCTACAGGCATTCCAACCACCAATTGTAGGTTAAGTAAAAATTTTTACCTAATCTGCAATTAATAAATTATGGTAATTTATAAATAGTTACTTTTTATGAATGCGCACAATACCACCGAGTGTGTAACTGCTCAATCATTGTACACTGCATTATTCAAAAATGACTATTTATAATCAAAAACTTACAATTAATTACAATACTTAAGTACCGCAAAAAGTTTGATAGCCCTTGTCATCTTTACCTGTCTCTTGAAAGCGGGCTAAATTAGCTGTTTTATCATATGGGTTACTCATTACCGCTAAGAAGTCGCTTAACAGCTCGCTCTCGCCGTGTTGATTATATTGCGCAAGTATTTCTTCGACGATGTGATTACGCGGTATAACCCTTGGGTTAGCCGCTCTCATTAGGTTATAGCTGTTTTCATCACATCTTTTTTGCCATAACATGGCCCATTGCGTTAATTCATCTGGCACTTTGCCACCCTTTAGTGACTCGGTTAGGCCATCAAAGGTATTGGTGTAATCGAGCTTATGCTCTTGAAATAACAATAATAACTTACTTACAAGCTCTACATCGTCTTCGTTATAACCTGCTAAGCCTAATTTTTGTGCCCACATTTGATTATATTGCTCGTTAAATAACGTAGAAAACTGATTAATTAGCGGCGTCATTAAACTTACAGCTTGTTCGTCATCTTCATCTATTAGCGGGATTAGGCTCTCGGCTAAACGCGCGCAGTTCCAACTTACAATATTTGGCTGATTACCATAGGCATAGCGACCTTGCTTATCAATTGAGCTAAACACGGTATCAAAATCAAAGGTATTCATCATTGCACACGGGCCGTAGTCGATAGTTTCGCCGCTTATCAAGGTATTATCAGTATTCATAACGCCATGAATAAAGCCTACTCGCATCCAGCTAATAACCAGCGCTAGCTGACTATTTATAACGGCTTCTAAAAAGTCTAAATAGCGCTGAGCCCCTGCTGATTGAATACTTGGATAATGACGCTCAATGGCTACATCAGCTAATTTTTTTAATCCCTCTACATCACCTTGAGTTGCTAAATACTGAAACGAGCCAACGCGAATATGGCTACTTGCTAAGCGGGTAACAATTGCGCCTGGTTGCGGCGGATTACGATAAACAGCTTCACCTGTGCCGACAACAGCCAAACACCGCGTGGTTTTAATCCCTAAGCCATGCATAGCTTCGCTCATAATATACTCGCGAATAGCGGGGCCTAGTGCACATCGCCCATCGCCTCCTCTTGAAAAAGGCGTGGCGCCTGAGCCTTTTAACTGAATATCCCACAGCTGATTTTTATCATCGCTGATAGCACCCAGTAAGTGCGCTCGCCCATCACCCAAGCGCGGCGAAAAGTGCCCAAACTGATGCCCAGAATAGCCAAGCGCTACAGCATTTACCGGTTGTGGCTCGTTACCAGCAAAAGTACTGGCGCGCAGCGCAGGCTCAACATCTATATTAAACTGCTGTGCTAACGCTTCGTTCCACAAAAGTAATTGCGCAGCTGCAACGCTTGAAGGACTATCCTCTATTGCGAAGTTATCTGCTATGTCTGTGTATCTTGGCACTAGTTTCATGGTTAATCCTCTGTTTGTTGGCTTATGCCTACGCGATTGTCGCCCACGCTGTAAGCCACAATTAAGCTAAGTTCTTGCAGGCTCAAACCACTTTGCTTTTGCATTTCGTTAAAAAACGCCTGTGCGGCAGTGAGTGATTTTTTAGTCTGCAGGCCGCCATCGATAATTTTGTGCGCTCTTAGGTAACTTTCTACATCTCGCGAAAGTAAAAAAGTATCTTTACCAAGCGCTCTTAAGGCATACGGGCCTGTATTGCCGCCCAAACGGGCGCCGTGTTTTTTTAAATATGCCCATAAACCAATAATGTCATCGCTTGGCCAGTTAGCTACAAACTTGCTAAAACTGCCATGTTCCTGAGCTATTTCGTGGATCATGTAGGCATTTTCAGGAATTGTTTTTACCTTTTTATAATTACGAATAATGCGCTCATCAGTTGCTTTTTGCTCGAGCATATCGGGCGGCATCATAAGTAATTTATCAACACTAAACTGCCAAAAAACCTCTCTAAAACCTGGCCATTTACTGTTTATTACCGACCAGTAAAACCCGCTTTGAAATACTTTACGGGTAAACTCTTCAAGCCAATCGTCGTCACTTAATGCGCTTAATGCTTTTTTAGATAAGGGTTTTGCGAGTAATAACTTAAGCATTTTTTCAGAACCTTTTCGCTCTACTGCTCGCTTATAAATATCGCTAAATTTTTCCATACTTATTAAATACCTCATCACTGCTCATAGGGTTAGTTTACGAGAAAAGCAGCCAATACGTAACCACCCACATTTTCGATGAACTAATCTGTATCCTGCAACTTGACACCTAGACGGCTAAAATGTTTTAATCGCCGCAATTACCCTATTTAAATTGTATTTTGTTAAACCTTTAGCGGTTAAATAAAATACAAAGGGCTAGAAGAGGTGCGTTATTCAGGTAGCGTATGTTAGGAGCGCAAACTCCAGTGAGCATATGTGAGGGGAATACCGCCGAGAGGTAAACGCTTTTGCGAAGCAATTACTTCGGGCGACTAGGTTGAATCCTAGCGACTGTCACCAATAGCTGTTTTAAAACAGCTTATTAGTTTGGTGGAGAGCTTCTGGTCTTAAATAATAAGGCCGTGCGCCCTATTATTTTAAGCCCATTCGCTCTTCGAATACTGTTCGAACGACGTTAATGCGGCTCACATCATACAGCCTCCTTAATATCTCGAACACCTTATAGGTTCGTAAGAGATGATTCACAACTTCAATTTAGACGACTACGCACTGTGGACAGCGCTTGTTACGCCGTTTGATCAACAAGGTAATGTTGACTACGACACGCTCACAACACTTGTTAGCGAACAAGAAGCGGCACACAACGGTATTTTACTGCTCGGTAGCACAGGTGAAGGCTTAGCCCTTACGCTTAAAGAGCAGCAAGGCATTGTTGAGCACGTGTGCCAATTAAAACCCAGTGTACCGCTTATGGTTGCTGTTGGTGGTAGTAATTTGGCCCAACAAAAAGAATGGGTTAGCTACTGTAACCAATTACCTATTCACAGCTACTTATTAGGCTCGCCTCTTTATGCAAAACCAGGGGCTGTAGGTCAAACACATTGGTACGAAAGCTTATTAAACGAAAGCGCGCATCCGTGTATGTTGTACAACGTACCTGGGCGCAGCGGTGTAAGCATTCCTATCGAAACCATTGAAAACTTAAAAGCGCACCCAAAACTGTGGGCTTTAAAAGAAGCAAGTGGCAACATCACCCAATTTGAAGCATACCGACAAGCCGCGCCTAATTTAGCGCTATACAGTGGCGACGATGCACTTATGCCCTACTTTGCCCAAGCAGGTGCAAAAGGCTTAGTTTCGGTTGCGGCCAATGCATGGCCTTTGCAAACACACGAATTTGTAAAGCGCAGCCTAAGCGGTCAACACCCCAATTTATTTGCTCAGTGGACTCGCGCTATCAATAGCCTATTTGCTGTAGCAAACCCTATTCCCGTTAAAGTGCTAATGCACCAGCAAGGGCGTTTAAATAGCCCACTGTTGCGTCCACCTTTAACGCATCTTGAGTTAACGCAAACCGATTGCATTACCACTGCAAACGACACCATTTTATCTTGGCATTAAACACAGGTTTTTATAATGAGCTGGTTAGAACTACTAAATAATTTAGAATCGGGCGCAGTACGCGCAGCATCACAAAACGAAAGCGGCCAATGGGAAGCTAACGTAGAAGTAAAACAAGGCATTTTAGAAGCCTTTAAAAATGGCACTAACACCGAGTTTGCAGGCGGGTTTGTTGATAAGCACAACCTTGCACCGCAAGAATTTAGCACTGACGATGGCGTGCGTATGGTACCAGGTGGCACCAGTGTTCGCCGCGGAGCCTACGTAGCTAAAGGCACTATTATTATGCCACCAGCGTACGTAAATATTGGCGCATACATCGACGAAGGCACTATGGTTGATAGCCACGCATTAGTGGGTTCGTGTGCACAAGTTGGTAAAAATGTACATTTAAGCGCAGCTGTTCAACTTGGTGGTGTACTTGAGCCAATTGGGGCAAGCCCAGTCGTGGTTGAAGACGATGCGTTTATTGGCGCAGGTTGTGTCATTGTTGAAGGCGTAGTGGTTAAAAAAGGCGCTGTACTTGCACCAGGCGTGCGTTTATCTGCCACTATTCCGGTTTACGACTGTGTTAACGAGCGCCAGCTAGATAAAGGCGAGCCAATTCCAGAGTACGCTATTGTAATACCAGGCTCTCGCCCTGCGTCTAACGAATGGGCTCGTGAGCAAGGCTTAAGCATGTCGTGTGCACTCATTGTTAAATACCGCGACGAGCAAAGCGATGCATCGTTATTGCTAGAAGAGGTTTTACGATAATGAGCTTTTTGAGCACGCCTATCAAGGCCGCCGTAAATACACTTACTCAGCAACTTGATACACCTTTTTTTGTTTACGACTTAGACAAACTAAACGCACACCTTACCCGTTTAGTTGCGCAAACCGATGTAAAGCTTTGGTATGCGGTAAAAGCCAATCCGCTTTCTAAGGTTATTCAATGCCTAGACAGCGCCGGATTTAACTTTGACGTAGCAAGTAAAGGTGAGCTTGAACAAGTCCTTGCACAAGGTATTAGTTCACAGCGCGTGCTCAACACAGGGCCTGCAAAGAGCCCTAAACAAATTAAACACTTTATTGAGCGCGGCGTGCGTATTTTTGTTGCCGAAAGCCTCAATCAAGTACGTTGGTTAAACCAGCAAGCGCAGCTGCAAAATACGCAGCTGCAAATATTACTGCGTGTGCAATTACGCTGGCCAGAAGGTGAAAAAAACCCATTAGGGGGTGACAGCCTTACTCCGTTTGGGCTTGGTTGCGATGAATGGCAAGCGCTCAATACTGGCGATTACCCAGCACTTAATTTTGATGGTCTGCATATTTTTCAGTGGGGCAACATGCTTAGCACGCAAAAGCTAAGCGAGCTGTGGTCGCAAATGATTGCACCGCTTACCACCTTGGCTAATAACTTAAATATAAACCTTAAAATTTTAGACTTAGGCGGCGGTTTAGGTATTCCTTACACACCAAACGATGCAACACTTGAGTGGGATGGATTAATCACCGCGCTGGCAAAAATTAAAAAAGATGCGGGTGTAGACGAGCTTTGGATGGAGCTTGGCCGTTACGCTGTAGGCGAATGCGGTCATTACGCTAACCCCGTCGTTGAGTGCAAACAAAACTACGGGCAACAGCAAGTTATTTTAACCGGTGGTATTAACCACTTATTGCGCCCTGCTGTTACAAGCCAAGATTTTCCTGCGGCGTTACTGCGCGAATCAACAGCGCCAGAACAAGCAATGAGCTTATATGGCCCATTATGTACTGCCCTTGATTGCTTAGGCGAGCATACCCTACCAAGCGATTTAAACGAGCAAGACTGGCTGGTGTTTAGCCAATGTGGCGCCTATGGTTTTACCGAAAGCATGCCCTATTTTTTATGCCATGAACTAGCTGCAGAATACGTGTTACAAAATGGCGAGCTCACGTGTGTGCGCCAAGCAGAAGATGCCAGTCACTACTTAAGGTAATAAACATGAGCATAACAACACCCATTAGCCAAGAAAACATTGTAGTAGGGGAAGTAGCAAACGGCTTACCCCTAACTATTCCGGTGTATCGCTTAAAAGGCGATGGCAGCGGGCCAAGCGTGTATATTCAAGCCAATATGCATGGCGCCGAGGTACAAGGTAACGCGGTTATTTTTCAGCTGCTAGAGCAGTTAAAACAGCTCAATTTAAAAGGCGACATTACCTTAGTACCTTATGCTAACCCTATTGGTTGTAATCAAAAATCAGGGGAATTTACCCTTGGCCGATTCGACCCTATTACTGGCACTAACTGGAACCGTATGTATCACTACAATAGTGATTTAGTCACCCAGTTTGCACACGAGCATAGCCAGTACGACGATGCAGCTTTAAAAAGTAATTTTAAAAAAGCCCTGCTTGATGAAATAGATGCCAAACTTAACGGCCCAGCTTACTTGCTCAATACCGGTAAACGCATTGCGCTTAACCTGCAAAAGCTTGCGCATCAAGCCGATCTCGTGCTCGACTTACACACGGGGCCTATTTCAAGTAAGCATCTGTACTGTCCAACGTATGCCAGCGACAGCGCACGTTATTTTAATATTGAACACGTACTGCTAATTCCAAGCGACTTTGATGGCGCAATGGATGAAGCTAGCTTTTGCCCATGGTGGCATCTAAGTGATGCACTTAGTGCGCAAGGCAGGGACTTCAATGTACAGGTTGAGGCCTTTACAGTAGAGCTAGGCAGCCAAGAAAAAATAGATTTAGCAGCCGCCTTTGATGATGCAAACAGCATTTTAAGCTATTTGAACCATAAAAATGTATTAGTAGATGCAGCGCATCAACCTAAGCAGATGACCCGTTATGCGTGCCATTTAGATGACTACTTTGCTTATTATGCGCCGATTGGCGGCATGGTTGAATATGTTGCTCCGTTAGGCGCACACATAAAGGCAGGTGAGCCAATAGCCCATATATTACGCATGGAGCGCTATTTAACTGAGCAGCCCCTACAAACATTAAGCCTTGATTGCGATGCAATTGCTATTTTGCATTTTGCCTCAGCAAGCGTAAACCAAGGCACTGAACTATATAAGTTTTTTACTAACGTATTTGAGTTATAACGGACCGCGCTATAACTCCCCCTTCTCATTGCGTGAGAGTAAGTTAACTAACTTACAATATAAGCGGCTATATGCCGCTTTTTTTGATCTGTGATAACGGTGTAAACGTAAGGTAATCAAATAAGTGTAAATTCAGTGAAAGTTCACCGTTACAAATGTAAAAACACGTTATAATTTATAAATCTACCTTACTCTCAAAGGAATAAACAATGAGCTGGCGTTATTGGATTGCAGTTACGGCTTTACTAAGCACACCCTCTTTTGCCCAACAAGAGGTTAAAAAAAATGAACAAGACAACGACATAGAGCTAGTTAAGCAATGTATTTTAAATGAAGTAATTGGTGGCGATGGTAAGCAAACCCTAGACGAGCTGCGCACAAAATGCTCCGCCCTTGAAGAAAACAAACAACTTACCGCACTTGATAAACGCAAGGCTCGCGAAGAGGTAAGCAAAAAAAATCGTAACGTAATTACGCCGCATAAACGTAACTACATTTTACCTTTATCGTATGTCTCGCACCCTAACGATCGCCCGTTTGATGGCTTTGACGAGCTAACAGATGAAGAAAATGGCGAACCCCTTGATAACCTAGAGGCTAAATACCAGCTTTCTATTAAAGTGCCACTGTACGATGATTTTGCAGATGACGACCAAGCCATATTTTTTGGCTTTACCTTGCAGTCGTATTGGCAAATTTATAACTCAGAGATTTCTTCTCCGTTTCGTGAAACCAACTACGAACCAGAAATATTTTGGGTAAACTACCTAGACCAAGAAAACGTACTTTGGGGCGACGAAATGGCCATAGCGCTGGGTATTTCGCACCAATCTAATGGCCGCAGCCAGCCAAACTCTCGTTCATGGAACCGAATTTACGCCGATTTTATATGGGAAAAGAGCGGTTTTGTATTTAGCTTTAAACCTTGGTATCGCATTGCCGAGGATGAAAAAGACAATATATTAGAAGCCGATGGCGACGACAATCCAGATATTTACAAATACATGGGTTACTTTGAATTTGGCGGGGCGTATCGTTATCACGATCACGAGTTTAGCTTTATGACTCGTAACAATTTAAATTCAGATAACCGTGGTGCACTTCAACTAGATTGGTCATTCCCGCTTTGGGGTCGTTTGCGTGGCTACGCACAATATTTTAACGGTTACGGTGAAAGCCTAATTGATTATAACGCTGATGTAGAGCGTATTGGTGTAGGTATATTACTTACTGATTTACTTTAATTTATTAATACGCAATAAAAAAAGCCAAGCCCTTTTATAAAGTGCTTGGCTTTTTTATTAAAGCGTTACTCGTTATTTTTTAACGGCAAACACCCCTTCAAACTCTGCAACAACATCGCTGCCATCAAATATAGTAACAGGTACTACATAACTTGCTTTGCCTGTTGTTTCCAGCTCACTGAGCTTACCTTTACAGGTTTGCACATCAACACAACCGCGTGGGTCGGTATTAAGTGGTTTTAAGTATTTTATAGTGGCATCGGCTAATACAATATTGCCCTCAAGCCCTGCCTCTTTAAGCGCTAAGTACGTTGCGCCCCAACCGGTTAAGGTTGCTAAGCTGTATATAGAGCCTGCAAACATAGTGTTGTGTAAGTTTAAGTTAGCGTCTAAATCTGCACGCGTTGTAAACTGCCAATCTGTGTAGCTTTCTACTTTTATACCCATTGCATCACTAATTGGGATTGATTCACGCCAAATATTTTGCAGTACTTGCGTCCAATCAGGGTGGCGAAACCAACCCGGCTCACTAGGCTTTTGCTTAATCATTTTGAAATGTTGTACATCGCCATACGCTAAGTGGGCTTTTTCTTTTAGCTCGTAGCCATGGCGCTTATAAAACTCAAGCGCACGCTCGCGAGCAAATAACACTAATTCGCCTGCATTTTGCGTCCATGCTATTTTTTCAAGCTCGTGTAATAAACGGCTACCAATATGTTGATTACGGTTGCCTTCGGCTACGGCCATGTAACGTACTTGCGCTTGCTCATGGTTGTTAAAGTGTAAACGGGCCACACCAAGCACATCACCGTTGTTATTTTTTATAAAGCGATGCTCTGAGTCTTGTTCCATATCATCTTGTTCAGAGCCACGAGGCTCATTCCAAGGCGCACGTAGTACTTCCCAACGTAATTGATAGTACGCTTGCCAGTCTTCGCTGCTCTGCGGTGTCGTTACTTGAAACATATATACTCCTGTTGTTTTGCCGTAAATAAAAAATAAAGGCTACGGCATGTAATCCAACTGAATAACTCTTTAACCTGCACATTGGTTTTTACATTAGAAAATTAAAGATTAAGTTGGTTGGAATTATTATGGCAAATACCATACTCCATCTTTTAAACACTGCCAATACGACTTTGGTAAGCAAGCGAAAAAATAACTGTTTTACCCATCGCATCAGCTAGTTTATGCTGGGCCTTTAGAGATTGAACATGCACTGAGCGAAGGGTTCTGCCTTGGGGGAATTTACTCTTTGTTGCCTACATGGGTGTAAGCCAGTAGAGTAACGCAGGAGCAGTTACCTAGCCCACTAGGTTACAAATCTCGCGCCGCGATTAAATCGCCCCTAAATTGAACAAACTTTAATCCTGAAAGGTCAACAGGCCCTTAATGTTATGAGCGATTTTATAAACCCTTTAACGGGTGTAGTGAGTAGCCACTTTATTAGTCACAGCCAAGATATTGGGCAACTAGTTTACTGGCATAAATATGCAGGCGATCACATACAGGTTCGCCAATCCGGTCAGCTTCGCTGGCTGCTAATCAACGATACGTTGCAATCGGTGATAGAGCTTAACAATCCACAGCGCTTACTATTTCCACATTTAACCTATTTAGCTAAGCAGTGGCAAACCTTAGCACCACCAAATCATGTGTTAGAACTTGGCCTTGGCGGTGGCGCTATACGTAATTACTTACAATACACTTACCCGCAGGCACACGTAACATCAGTTGAAAAAAATGCAGATATAATTGCCTGCTATACAGATTTTTTCGCTCTTAAAAACCAAAGTGACGTGCAGTGTGATGACGCGCAAAATGTACTTAGCAAGGCACATAACCATGACTGGATTATTCTTGATTTATTTAGCCAGATAGATGCACCTCGATTTTTGTTTGAACGCGCTTTTTATCAAAAAATATACGATGCGCTAAACGCAGGTGGCACGCTATTTATAAACTTTTTGTCGCAACATGAGTCGCAGTTAATTCAGTTACAGCAGTTACTATTTAATGTGTTTGGCGTAAAAGTAAGCCCGCATAAAATTGCGGGCTTTGTGAATCATATTATTATTGTTACTAAAGCTGGTAATTAAACCGATAAGTTAAACGTAACAGGCCCATCGTTACACAAGCTCACTTGCATATCGGCGCCAAACTCTCCCGTTGCCACGCTAATACCCTGCGCTTTAGCTTGAGTTACAAAGTACTCGTAAAGCGCGTTAGCTTGGCTAGGTGTGGCTGCCGATGAAAAGCTTGGCCGCATGCCTTTTTTAGTATCAGCCGCTAATGTAAATTGCGACACCACGAGTAACTCACCGCCTATATCTTTTAGGCTTAAGTTCATTTTGTCGTTTTCATCGGTAAATATTCGGTAATTACTTACCTTATGCAATAGTTTGTCGGCGGCTTGCTCATCGTCTGGTTTTTCAACACCGAGTAACAATAAAATACCTTGGCCAATTTCACCTATAACTTGGTTATCAACTTCTACTTTGGCACTTTTTACACGTTGTATTAAGCCTTGCATTTAACTGCGTTCCTCTGTTTTTAGTTCTTCATCAATGTCTATTTCTGGTGTTTGTGGTACATGATTAGGGCTTATACAGGCGGTAAATTCGGCCCCTAATAACACCACCACCCACGACAAATACACCCACACAAATAAAATAGGAATGGTCGCAACAGCGCCATAAATTACTTCGTACGATGGAAAGTGGCTAATATAAAGCGCAAAGCCTTTTTTAGTCAGCTCAAATAATACTGCCGCAAAAAGAGCCCCCGGTAGCGCAGCCCGAATAGATACAGGCGTGTTAGGTACTAAAGTGTATAACATTAAAAAGCCAATCATCGAAAAGCCATAAGGCACCAGCTTTAACAAAAAGCCACTAAACCCAGGAATGCCCTGATCGGCAAACGACACTAACGAAACAATATACGATGTAACACCAATACTTGCGCCCAGTAGTACGGGGCCTAAGCTCAATACCATCCAATAAACCGCAAAAGAGATCATCATGGGGCGTTTTTTCTTAATACGCCAAATACGATTAAGCGTGGCATCAACATTACGTATAAGCAGCAATGCAATCGCCGCTAAAAAGCCAATACCCACGGCGGTCATTTGGTTCGCATTGCCAGCAAAGGAGCTTATATGCTCTTTAATAACATCAGATGAGGTAGGTACAAAGTTAGTAAACAAAAAGCTTTCTATGGCTATGCGGGTCGACTCAAACCCCGGGAAGGCCGAAAATATTGCCACGCCTACCGCTATCAAAGGCACTAAAGAAAGCAAAGTAACATAGGCAAGGTAGCCTGCATTTACCGTAATTTGATCGTCTATACAGCGGTTAACGTATTGCATCCACCAGCTTGGCTGCTGCTTCAAAAAGGAGATAGCTTGCTGTTTATAAAGGGAGAGCTTATCATTCATACAATTGACTTGTGCTAATCGAATTTTGATTATGATAGCAATCAGCACCATAATTTACAGCACTTACTGGTAAATAGGGATCCAAATGAAAAAACAAACATTACTTAGCGCCTCGGTACTGGCCATTACGCTTACTTTATCGGGCTGTCAGTCGGCCTATTATTCTGCAATGGAAAAAGTAGGTGTACATAAGCGCGACATTCTTATTGACCGCGTAGAAGAAACCAAAGATTCACAAGAAGAGTCGCAAGAAGAATTTCAATCAGCACTTGAGCGCCTAACAACTTTAATTAATTTTGACGGCGGCGAGTTACAAGATGCCTACAATCAACTTAACGACGATTATGAGTCGAGCTTAGCAGCCGCTAATGAAGTGTCGAGCAATATTAATAAAGTTGAAGATGTAGCAGAAGCTTTATTTGATGAATGGAGCGATGAGCTTGAGCAATACAAAAGCGCGTCGCTTAAACGCGAAAGCAGTAAAAAGCTAGCGGCTACACAACGCCAATTTAGCCAGTTACTACGCTCTATGCGCAGTGCAGAAAGCAAAATGGAACCAGTGCTATCGTCTTTACAAGATAACGTACTGTACCTAAAGCATAACTTAAACGCACAAGCGGTTGCCGCTATTAAAGGCGAATTCACTAATTTAAAGCGTGATATTCAAGTGCTGATGAACGACATGAATAAATCAATTGCCGATTCAAACAAGTTTATAGAGCAAATGAATAGCGCTGGCTAATCAATTAAAATCTGCCTAACAAAGCCTGCATATTGCAGGCTTTTTTGTTGTTACGTTTTGTTACCTTTGAACTATTTGTTAATCTTTTGATGTTGTTATACTTTTATAAAAATAATAATAGATAACAACGATGAAACTAAAAACCACCAGCCTTGTATTTATTTGTGGATTGCTTAGCGCTTGCGAAACTACTAATCGCATTGAGGTGATTGCAGGGGAAAACACGCTTACCCCGCAGCATCAAACAGGGGAGCGAAAAGGACGCTTTTATAACCTCTACCCTGGCAAAAAAACCTACCCCACCACCTGCGAAACCGGCTGCTACCCGCCAAGCCCTAAATTACAATGCAAACAAGACGCTGAAGATTGCCAATTTATTGCTGAGCAAAAGCCAATTAATTTAAATACGGGCTTTACCGTGCGCTGGCTAGGACACGCTGGGTTTATGATTCGCACACCTAACGGACAACACGTGCTATTTGACCCTGTAAAAGAGCAGTTCGACTCACCTGTTGATTTAGCCTTTAGGTTAGCCTCAGGGTTTTACAGGCAACCCGGCGATTGGCTTACACAAAACGAGCTTAAAAACTTAAGTGCAGTGATGTACTCGCATATTCATTACGATCACTTTAATAAAGCCGATATAGAAGAGCTTGGTAATAAACCTCGATACTTAACGCCATTAGGTATGGCCGACAACTTCCCTACTGGTGGCTATAACATTAGCGAAATGGCCTGGTATGCAAAAACACAGCTTGATGATTTAACGATTCATGCCCTACCAGCGCACCACTTTAGTAGCCGCGTATTGGTGCCCTTTATTTACGAAGATAACGATAAAGACCTATGGAATGGCTGGTTGCTTGAGCAAAACGGCAGTACCGTGTTTTTTGCAGGCGATACCGGCTACTCAAAACACTTTAAAGACATTCAGCAAAAGTATGGCGATATAGACATATGCCTACTGCCTATAGCCTCGTATTACAGTGAAGACAGCCCTACTTGGTATCGTTATGTACACACCACACCAGAGGATGCTGTAAATGCAGCTAGCGATCTTAACTGTAAAGTAATGATACCGTGGGGCTATGGTAACTCAAGCTGGAAAATGGGCGACCGGACAAGCCATTCAGCACTGCTAAGGTTGCTACATATGCACAATAAAATGGCTTCAACCACACCTTTATATATTTTAAACGAAGGCGAAAGTATTTCACTGTAACTCATTGCTGAACTGTTTTAGGATGATTGTTATATCTAAATACATATTAACATTGAGAAATTAATGAAAAAACACGCATTAGCTTTAATCTGTTTATTAAGCGCCCCAGTAATGGCCATTGATGTAGCGCACACATCGACCCCTATTACTATCGATGGCGTATCTGAAAGCGCATGGGATAAAGCAACGTGGCATGATATGCCGCATTTAATGGATGGCACCTTGCCCTCATCAGATGCCGACTTTAAAGGCCGCTACCGCCTGCTGTGGGATAAAAACTACCTGTATTTACAAGCGGATATAACTGACGATGTACTTATTGATACGCATCCAGACCCGACCGTAAAATATTGGGATGACGATGCGCTGGAAATTTTTATCGATAGCGACGCCTCAGGTGGTATTCACCAATTTAACCATACCGCGTTGGCATATCACATCGGCCTTGATAACCAAGCCGCCGATTACGGCCCCGATAAAAAAGCCCATTTATACACCGACCACTTAACAAGTAACTGGAAGCGTAATACCCAAGCCCCTTATAACATCACCTGGGAAGTTGCTATAAAGCTCTACCCTAACGATTACCAAGAAGGCGCTGTAAACACGCCCATTACGCTTAATGAAAAACAAGTCATTGGTTTTATGCTCGCGTATTGCGATAACGATGGCAGCGAAGTACGCGAGCACTTTATGGGCTCTCACGAAGTACAGCCAGTCAATGGCGACAGAAACCGCGGTTTTATAGACGCAGATGTCTTTGGCAAAATTACCCTGCTGCCAAAAAGTAACCACTAATAAATAGTTGAGAAGTAGGTTGGGTTGAGCGTAGCGAAACCCAACGAAAAAATGCCCTACCAACAATTATGATGCTTTGCATTATCGATTGTTTAAGCTCTGACTCTTTTACTTCTCATTCCCTCCTCCTTGTGCAAATATTTTTTAAGTGAATTATTCACAAAGAGGATAAGAGGCGCTGCGCTTTTAGCGGTATGATCACAGTTCGTACAACTGACGACTCTTGTTTTAACCCACAAAAAAGCCGCTGTATTTTGCAATACAGCGGCTTTTAAACCATTACTCTAAATTAATAGATTATGATTTTGGAGCACGACCCGCACGCTTACGCTCACTTTCAGTTAAGTGACGCTTACGAATACGAATGTTCTCAGGTGTTACTTCTACTAACTCGTCATCATCGATGAACTCAAGCGCTTGCTCAAGTGTGTAGTTCAATGGTGGCGTCAATGTTTGTGCTTCATCTGTACCAGATGCACGAACGTTAGTAAGTTGCTTACCTTTAAGGGCGTTAACTGTAAGGTCGTTATCGCGGCTATGAATACCGATAACCATACCTTCGTAAACTTCAACACCGTGACCGATGAATAATTTACCACGCTCTTGTAAGTTAAATAATGCGTTAGTAAGTGCTTTACCTGTAGCATTTGCAATCATTACGCCGTTCTTACGAACACCTAGCTCGCCACCTTTGTGCGGACCGTAGTGATCGAATGTATGGTAAAGTAAACCAGAACCTGAAGTTAACGTCATGAACTCAGTTTGGAAACCGATTAAGCCACGGCTTGGGATCATAAAGTCTAAACGCATACGGCCCTTACCATCTGGTGCCATATCAGTAAGTTCACCTTTACGAAGACCAATTTGCTCCATGATAGAACCTTGATGCTCTTCTTCACAGTCAATTGTTAGTGTTTCATACGGTTCTTCTAATACGCCATCAACAGTGCGTAAGATTACTTCTGGACGAGATACAGCTAGCTCATAACCTTCACGACGCATGTTTTCGATTAAGATACCAAGGTGTAATTCACCACGGCCCGATACGCGGAAGCTATCTGGGTTGTCAGTATCTGCAACACGAAGTGCAACGTTATGTACTAATTCTTTGTCTAAACGCTCACGAATATTACGTGATGTTACAAACTTACCTTCTTTACCACAGAAAGGAGAGTTATTTACAGAGAACGTCATTGTTACTGTTGGCTCATCAACACTTAGTGGTGGTAATGCTTCAACGTTGTTAGGGCAACAAACAGTATCTGAAATCTTAAGCTCGCCAAGACCTGTTACCGTTACAATGTTACCAGCGTAAGCTTTATCTGTTTCGATACGCTCAAGACCTAGGTAGCTTTGTACTGAACCAATTTTGCCGTTACGCGTAGAGCCATCAGCACTAACAATCGTTACTTGCTGATTAGGCACAACAGAACCACGTTTGATACGGCCGATACCGATTACACCTTTATAAGAGTTGTAATCAAGCTGAGAAATCTGCATTTGGAAGTCACCTTCAGGATCTGCATCCGGTGGTGATACTTCGTCAACGATCATTTGGAACATAGGTTCCATGTTGTCAGACGGCTCGTCTAAATCTAGTGTAGCCCAACCGTTGATTGCTGAAGCGTAGATTACTTTAAAGTCTAGCTGTTCGTCAGTTGCACCAAGGTTGTCGAATAAATCAAAGATTTGATCCATAACCCAATCAGGACGTGCACCTGGCTTGTCGATTTTGTTGATAACAACAATTGGCTTTAAGCCTTGCGCGAATGCTTTTTGCGTTACGAAACGCGTTTGCGGCATTGGACCTTCTTGAGCATCAACAAGTAATAATACTGAGTCAGCCATCGAAAGTACGCGTTCAACTTCACCACCAAAATCGGCGTGTCCCGGGGTATCTACGATATTGATATGGTAGTCTTTCCAAGAAATGGCTGTGTTTTTAGCCAAAATGGTAATACCACGTTCTTTCTCAATGTCGTTTGAGTCCATCACACGCTCTTCGTTACCGCCGCGTGTTTCTAATGTACCTGATTGCTCAAGTAGTTTGTCAACCAATGTCGTTTTACCGTGGTCAACGTGCGCGATAATCGCTATATTTCTTAACTGTTCGATGCTCATATTTTTACTCAGAGAAGTTTATTCTCATTGATCCTGCAAGATCTACGCACTCATCTGCGTTTTCACCAGATGTCCCAGCATAGGATTTAAAAGGGCGCATATTATCCCTCATTAATGACATGGATGAAAGTTTATCCAATACAATTTTAAAAACTTTCTTAATACTTTTACTAAGTATCTGTTTTTTATATGACAATTATATGAAATAAATTTCGACAAATTACATAAATTGTCGTTTTTTAGCTAATTTGTTGATTGCTTTGGCACTATTTACTATTTAAGTTAAGCTGATTTAGGTGATTAAAATACGTGCAGAATCGAGCGTGAAATTTTTGCACCAATGTGGATATTTTACGCACCACAAAAGTGCAAAGTCCGTGACCACTTTTGTGCAACCATAATTTTTAACTTAATAAACAGCAAGTTAAAATAATGGCATAAAATCGGCTTACTAAAAACCAAAGCATTTAATGCAGCAATAATAAAACCCAACAGTTGGAGGACACATGTCACAATCGGTTTTAGATTTTATTAAAGAAAATGACGTTAAGTTCATTGATTTACGCTTTACTGATACTAGAGGTAAAGAACAACATGTTTCTATTCCTCATCACCAAGTAGATGAAGATTTTTTTGAAGACGGCAAAATGTTCGACGGCTCTTCAATTGCAGGTTGGAAAGGCATTAACGAATCAGACATGGTACTTATGCCAGTAGCTGATTCAGTAAAATTAGACCCATTCACAGAAGAAGCTACGCTAATCGTACGTTGTGATGTTGTAGAGCCATCTACACTACAAGGTTACGAGCGTGACCCTCGTTCAGTTGCTAAACGCGCTGAAGAGTACATGAAATCTACCGGTATCGCAGATACAGTTTTATTTGGCCCTGAGCCAGAATTCTTCCTATTTGATGATGTTAAATACAAGTCAGATATGTCAGGTTCTATGTACAAAATTGATGCTGTTGAAGCAGCATGGAACTCTGATAAAGACTACGAAGGTGGTAACACAGGTCATCGCCCAGGTGTTAAAGGTGGTTACTTCCCATGTTCACCAGTTGACTCTTCACAAGATTGGCGTTCAGCTACTTGTTTAGTACTTGAAGAACTAGGCCAAGTAGTAGAAGCGCATCACCACGAAGTTGCAACAGCGGGTCAAAACGAAATCGCAACTCGCTTTAATACAATGGTATTAAAAGCGGATGAAATCCAAGAGATGAAATATGTTATTCATAACATGGCTCACCTTTACGGAAAAACGGCCACATTTATGCCTAAGCCTGTTGTAGGCGATAACGGCTCTGGTATGCACTGTCACCAATCTTTAGCAAAAGACGGTGTTAACCTTTTTGCTGGTGATAAGTACGGTGGTCTTTCTGAAGATGCACTTTACTACATTGGCGGTATTATTAAGCACGCTAAAGCAATCAATGCGTTTGCAAATGCCTCAACTAACTCTTACAAACGTTTAGTACCAGGTTTTGAAGCACCGGTAATGCTTGCATACTCTGCACGTAACCGTTCTGCATCAATCCGTATTCCAGTTGTACCATCTGAAAAAGGTCGTCGTATCGAAGTACGCTTCCCAGATCCAACTGCTAACCCATACCTTGCTTTCTCTGCAATGCTTATGGCTGGCCTTGACGGTATCAAAAACAAGATCCACCCTGGCGATGCTATGGATAAGGATTTATACGATCTACCAGCAGAAGAAGCAGCAGAAATTCCACAAGTTGCATCTTCACTAGATGAAGCGCTAGAAGCACTTAGTGCTGACCGTGAATTCTTAACGCAAGGTGGCGTATTTACTGATGATTTAATCGATGCATACATTGCACTTAAATCTCAAGAAGTTGAAAAACTTAACATGACAACTCACCCAGTTGAGTTTGAAATGTACTACAGCGTTTAATACGCCGTAGACAAAATTATCGATAAGATAATAAATGTGTGTTCTCAAGCCCGCTTAGCGGGCTTTTTTTTATGGTAAATTAGGGTTATCTCCACTAAAGTTATGTAATTACAAAATATGCAGGGTAGCAATGTGAATTACAGGATATTATTACTATTTTTTGCTTTAGGATTAAGCATTTATAGTTATGCAGGCAATAAGAAAATTTATGCTTGGAAAGATAAAAATGGTGTTTTAGTGTTCTCAGATACACCACGTAGTGGCGCGCACGAAATAAAACTAAGCAGCCAAGATCTTACCCTGTCTGAGACCGATAAACACCCCCCTGGTTCACCACAACCAACACACCCTAACCGTTTTCAAATTATGATATCGTCGCCTACACATAACCAAACCGTACGCGAAAACACCGGCTCGGTGTACGTAACAAGCCGCATAACACCGCGTTTTGAAGCTGGCTTTACCATACAGCTATTTTTAAACGGTAACGCTTATGGGCCCGCAAGCGATTTATCAACGTTTGCTATACGGGATGTAGAAAACGGAGCTCATACTTTGTATCTCAAACTTTATAATAAACAAAATCAAGCCATTGCTATCAGTCAGCCCAGTACCTTTGTGATGCAAAGAAAGGCTGTAAACTAAGTACAATGTCTCATGAAGCAAAATTAGCGCAGCAGTATTTACTGATTAAAACTTGCTTGCAAATATTAACGCACTAAAGTGGTGCAAAGATGTCAAACGAACAAAATTTTAGCCCTGAACTTCTCAATGCCATTTGGCAAAATCAAACTACATCGGTCATGTTACTTGATAAAAGTTTTACCCTTGTTTATGCCAACACCAGCACCAGCGAACTACTCGGCTTGGGTAAAAAGCGCATTATTGGGCAAACCTTTAACAGCTTATTTAATTACCATTCTGTGGATTTAGAGCGCATAGCCCAGTACTCACTTGTTGATGGTGTAGATTGCAGCCAGCACAGAGCTGACGTGGTCTTTATAGATTCTCGCCATGCAAAAATAGCCATTACATCGCGCCAAGTTAAGTTTAAAAACGAACGCTATATTTTACTTGAGTGTCGTAAAACCGATGAAGAAATAAAACACGACAAAGCCTCTAACCAAATGCATCAATATCAAGCTGCACGAAATTTAATTAGAGGGCTTGCTCACGAAATTAAAAATCCTTTAGGGGGAATACGCGGAGCGGCGCAGTTATTGCAGTATGAGGTAGATCAACAAGAAAGGGACGAATGCGCTGAGCTTATAATTGAGCAAGCCGACCGATTACGCGAATTAGTTGATAGGCTACTTGGGCCAAATCAGCTTCCGCAAAAGTCGTATGGCAATATTCATCAAACACTTGAGTCGGTTGTTAAATTAAGCACATTAGATAATTGTAAAAATATTAGTCTAGTTAAAGATTACGACCCAAGTATCCCTGATGTGTTTATTGACCAAGGCAAGGTTCAGCAAGTTGTACTTAATATTGTACGCAATGCTCAACAGGCGTTAGTTGATGGCGGTGAAATAAAAATAAAAACCCGCATTAATCATCAGTATCGCCGCCCCGGTAAAGCCCCTAAAAAAGCCTTGTTGATCCAGGTTTCTGATAATGGACCAGGCATAGACCCTAGCGTTCGCGAAACATTGTTTTACCCGATGATCACCAACAAAGAAGGTGGCTCAGGGCTAGGGCTTTCAATCGCACAAACGCTCATAGATCAGCACGACGGTTATATAGACTGCGATAGCTGGCCTGGCCATACTGAATTTAATATCTATCTGCCTTTTGCAGATTAATGTTTTGGAGTTGGCATGAAAACAGTTTGGCTTGTAGATGATGACGCATCAATTCGCTTTGTATTAGAAAAAGCGCTGACACGCGCAGGGTTTGAAGCAGAAAGCTTTGCAAATGCGCAAGACGTGTTAAGCGCGCTAAAATTTAGCCAGCCAACCGTGTTGGTATCTGACGTACGGATGCCAGGCATGGACGGCATGGCATTGCTTGAACTCATAGCTGAGCAAAACCCTGGGCTGCCGGTTATTATAATGACCGCCCACTCAGATTTAGACTCAGCGGTTAACGCATTTCAAAAAGGCGCGTTTGAGTACTTAGCCAAGCCATTTGATTTAAACGAAGCCGTGGCATTAATCGAAAGTGCCTGTAGAGCAAACTCAACTAAAAAAACTAAGCGTAAACAAGTTCCGCCTAAAAGTGCCCATATTATTGGCGAAGCCCCTGCGATGCAGGAAGTGTTTAGAGCGATAGGTAAACTGTCGGCTTCAAGTATGAGCGTACTAATTAATGGTGAGTCAGGCACAGGTAAAGAGCTTGTAGCCAGTGCCTTACATAACCACAGCCCACGTAAAGAAAACCAGTTTATTGCATTAAACATGGCCGCTATTCCAAAAGAGCTTGTAGAGTCTGAGTTATTTGGCCATGAAAAAGGCGCATTTACTGGTGCCGATAGCGTTCGTAAAGGCCGCTTTGAACAAGCCAATGGCGGCACACTGTTTTTAGATGAAATTGGCGATATGCCACTGGATGTGCAAACACGTTTATTACGTGTACTCGCCGATGGTGAGTTTTACCGTGTGGGAGGGCACCAAAGTATTAAAGTTGATGTACGCATTATTGCTGCAACGCATCAAAATTTAGAAGATTTAGTAAAACAGGGTAAATTTAGGGACGATTTATTTCATCGTTTAAACGTTGTGCGCCTTCGTTTACCGGCTCTTAGAGAAAGAACTGAAGACATTGAACGCCTAGCACAGCACTTTTTACACAAAAGCGCAAAAGATCTACAAGTAGAAAGTAAAGTGCTAAGCCCAAAAGCCACAGAGCAGCTTAGGCTATTTAGCTGGCCTGGTAATGTTCGCCAGCTTGAAAACACCTGTCGCTGGTTGACCGTTATGGCCCCTGGTGAATTAGTAAGTGAGCAAGACCTACCACCAGAGATCATTGATGCAGCGCCTGTTCAACAAGAAGGTGATTGGCTTGATGCGTTTCAGCAATGGCTCAATCAAGAGCTTAAGCAAGGTAAAGAAAACATTTGGCCTGATATTCAAGCTCAGCTTGAAACTCGCCTTATAAAAACAGCACTGGCTAATTGCTCTGGCCATAAACAAGATGCAGCCATAAAAATTGGCTGGGGGCGCAACACGTTGACCCGCAAATTAAAAGAGCGCAATATTAGCTAGCTTCTAACCGTTACTCGTTGGCCCTAGGATGAAATTAATAGAACACATTCCATTATTTAAACAAATGGAAATAGTGAATAGATTGCACTTTTTTAAAGACTTCACCCTTGCTGAACGCCAAGTGCTACTAGAGTCGTTTGGGTTATTGTATTTAGTTAACCAGCATCAGTTTTTATTTAAACAATACGATAACGACAAACGCTTATACATTGTATTAAGTGGTGCGTTACTTGTTTTTAAACATAACCACTTGCTGGAGCTTGGCACTATAGAGCCCGGTGAGTTTATTGGTGAAGGCGCATTTATTAATAACCGCGAGCGCAGTACGAGCGCTCGCGCTAAAACCGACACCATAGTACTTGCCATAACCCCAGAGGCACTGACCCGCTTGCCTAATGTAATACGCGAAAAAATTAAAGATAGAATCATAGAAGGTATGAGCCTGCGCATTGCAAAGCTGAGTGAGCACATAGAAACCCACGGTTAACTCTATCCCTCAGTCCATATAAACAATTTGTAGTGAGCAATCAAGCCAGCTGGGGAGATTAACATGCGCCGTAAATGTATACGTATCGGATGGCTTAGCGCCAAAAGGCGTCGTTACAAGCGGCTGTGAGTGGCTATATGTTTGCGAGTAGGTTTTATAATAAATAACAACATAACTATATAAAAACTCCCAACCTAACCTTACAACAGCGCCACTGGGTAAGGTAAAGTCAGCATATTTATCTGTAATTGTGACGAGTAAATCATTGTACTTGTCTTCGCTGCATTGAGTTGTTCGTAACTTTTTAGGCATAACAAAGGTTGACCCCGCCACTGCATTTTTTAGATAAAAGCCTATATTGCCATCACCATAAAAGTGATTTGATCGTGTGGTGTAGTTAATTTCGGGCTGATAACCTAGCTCTTGCATAATAATAGCTAACTGCTCAGTTTCTTTTGGGTAAATTTTATCGCTTGATAAGAGTAATGTAGCCTCACCAAAGGTAGATGGGATTTCTAGCGCTACGTATTCATAAGGAAGATTTTGTGCTTTTAGCGCAGCATCGAGCTGCTTGCGCTGCTCATCTTGCAAGTTTTCACTAAAAACATAAACGGTAGGTTGTTGGCACGCAGTTAATAATAGTGCCCACATACAGATTAAAATGCGATTTTTCATAGCGACCCCCAATGATTACAACTGTAGCCTATTGGAGGTAACTATCTATAGCAACTTAATACTCATGTGCTTAATTAAGTATTATTGTACGTTGGTATAATTTGTTTGGCTGTCTAACCAAGCATCTACACTTTGGCGTGTATATAAAACTTCATTAAATAAGCGATGACGTTCAAATTCCAGTTTTGATTTTTTAAGTGTATCGCCACTAATTAGCCGACTGTGCGTATCGTTAAACTTAGAAATAACCGAAAAGCCACGTTCATCTTGCTCTTTTTGTGTTTTTACCGAGTTAGCTAAGTGAGCTCTTACATCATCTGCTGTCAGCATATCTGAATTATCTAAGCCCATTAGCTCTTTTTTCATTGCTAATCTTATGCCCATTTACTGCTCCAATTATATGCAGACCTAAACAATTAAAACGGTGAAATAATTACCATGTTTTAGGTACGATTTTTTATTTGCCAAAGCAATAGCAAATAGCACACCAAATTTTTGCTAGAGCATACGCATCAAATGCTGCAGTTTTTTTAAAGTTGAAAAAAGTTTTATATTTATCACTCTTTTTTATCCCACTCGGGCGAGCTTGCTAGGTGCAAAAAACAGTGCAAGCCTTTATACTTGCTGCTTATGCGCCACCAACAGAGATAACCATGTCAGAAGAATACATTGAAATTGAACTTGAAGAAGAACCTATAGAGCTTTGTAAATTACTAAAAGTACTCGATTTAGTAGAAGGTGGCGGCCAAGCTAAAAACCTAATAGCGCAAGGCTATGTTGGGGTTAACCATGAAATATGTACAATAAAACGGAAAAAATTATACAGTGGCGATGTACTTGAATTTGATGGCGAGCTTTTTCAACTCACTTTAAGTGAAGATGCGACTCCTGTAGAGCGCCCAGTGGTAACAACCCAGCCACAGCCAGAAAAAACACCTAATGAAACAGCTCAAAAGCCGGCAAAAAATAAAAGAAAGCGCTCTAAAAAGCCAAAGGTTGATGAAAACACAGGGCGCCGCCCTATCTCATTTGGCTAGCCCTTAGCGCTTTGTGCCATTTTATTATATGTATAGGCTGGCTTGAACAGTTAGCCTTTTTGCTCTTTAATTACCTCGTAAAATACAATAAAAACAAGGTAATAATATGACAACCTCAGCTACACCCAATTGGTTTAAACCCGCCCTGTGGGCAGCACTTATCTGGAATTTATTAGGTGTGTTTGCATTTATAATGCACCTTATGATGACCCCCGAGATGATAAGTAAACTTCCGTTAGATCAACAAGCTGCATATTCAAACGTGCCTTTATGGTCTACCATTGCGTTTGCTGTAGCGGTATTTGGTGGCACCCTTGGCTGCATACTACTATTGGCCAAAAATGCACTTGCAACGCCTACCTTTGCGCTATCGTTAGTAGCGATATTTATTCAGCAATTTTATAATTTCATTGTGATAAATAGCATTAAAATGCTGGGGGTAAGCGCGGTGTTTATGCCTATTTTAGTGATTGTTATTGCGTTTTTGCTTTTATATTTAAGTATAAAAAGCAAACAACAAGGTTGGTTGAACTAACTTTCCCCCCTTTTGTAAACTCATTATTTTGCTACTTGAAAAAACAATTTTAGGTAGCACTTCTATACTTAGTACTGTCTAAAAAACATGCATTGCGCTACCTGCTTTTTAGCCTGATTTGTCATATTTATTATCTCTGGTATGCACTTTGCAAACTATTGGCAAATAAACACGTTATTTTATCAAGGACATAATCCTAACTATCAAAGGGGCAAAAAATGAATAGTTTCGACACCCAACAACAATTAACGATTAATGGCGAGCAATACCATATTCACTCACTTAAAGGATTAGGCGACAAAGCAAAGCGATTGCCCTTTTCTCTCAAAGTATTACTAGAAAACCTGTTACGCAATGAAGATGGCGTAAATATTAAAGAACAAGACATTCAAGCCCTTCTTAACTGGGACCCTAAAGCAAAGCCCTCAGCTGAGGTGGCCTTTACGCCGGCACGTGTGGTAATGCAAGACTTTACAGGTGTTCCCGCCATTGTTGATTTAGCTGCCATGCGTGATGCAATGGAAAAGCTAGGTGGCGATCCTGCAAAAATAAACCCGCTTTCTCCTGCTGAACTTGTAATTGACCACTCAGTACAAGTAGATGGCTACGGTGACGACGGTGCGTTTGATTTAAATGCCAAGCTAGAATACGAACGAAATAAAGAACGCTACGAGTTTTTACGCTGGGGGCAAACTGCTTTTGATAATTTAAAAGTAGTGCCACCAGCTACAGGTATTGTGCACCAAGTAAACTTAGAGTTTTTAGCGCGTGTTGTTTTTAACGACAGTGAAAACGGAAAATCAATAGCCTACCCAGACACCCTCGTAGGGACTGATTCGCACACCACCATGATTAATGGTTTAGGTGTGTTAGGCTGGGGCGTAGGTGGTATTGAAGCCGAAGCAGCCATGCTTGGGCAACCAATTAGCTTGCTTATTCCTCAGGTAGTGGGCTTTAAATTAAATGGCCGCTTACCCGAGGGCACCACAGCTACCGATTTAGTGCTCACCGTTACCGAAATGCTACGTAATCACGGAGTAGTGGGTAAATTTGTTGAGTTTTATGGTGACGGCCTAGCTGATTTACCGCTAGCCGATAGAGCAACCATTGCCAACATGGCGCCAGAGTACGGTGCAACATGTGGTATTTTCCCCATTGATGATGAAACAATTAACTACCTGCGTTTAACGAACCGCGATGAAGATCACCTCAAACTGATTGAAGACTACGCTAAACACCAAGGCTTATGGCGTCATGAAGGCGACGAAGCGCATTACACAGACACCCTTGAGCTTAAATTAGACGACGTAGTGCCTAGCCTTGCAGGTCCAAAACGCCCACAAGACAGAATTACACTTGATAAAGCCGGTGATGTGATAGGCCAGCACCTAAAAGGTTTCCAAGATGAGCGTATGGCTCGTCGTGATAAAAGCGATATTGAAGAAGCGCGCATTGAAAGTGAAGGCCCAACAACCAACCCTGATGAACCGGTAGACGAAGCGCAGTTTATGGGTGCAGCCAAAGTGAAGTTTAAAGGCCAAGAATTTGAACTAAACGATGGCGCCTGTGTTATTGCCGCTATTACAAGCTGTACAAATACCTCTAACCCCAGTGTTATTTTAGCCGCAGGCTTAGTGGCTCAAAAAGCCAAACAGCTGGGTATTAATGTAAAACCGTGGGTTAAAACATCGCTTGCACCCGGTTCGCAAGTGGTAACCGACTACCTTGAAAAAGCAGGCCTAATGGATGACCTAGAAAGCTTAGGCTTTAACTTGGTCGGTTATGGTTGTACCACGTGTATAGGTAACTCAGGCCCGCTTGCAGATGAAATTAGCGAAGCTATTCAAAAGCACAAGCTAGTTGTAAGCTCTATTTTATCGGGTAACCGTAATTTTGAAGGGCGTATACACCAAGACGTTAAAATGAACTTTTTAGCCTCGCCTCCACTTGTGGTAGCGTATGCTATTGCAGGGCGTACAGACATAGATGTATACAACGAGCCATTAGCGCAAGATGAAAACGGTAACGATATTTACCTGAAAAATATTTGGCCAAGCGTGAGCGAAGTCAGCGAACTAGTACAAAAAACGGTAACCAGAGAAATGTTCGAAAAAAGCTATGCCAACGTATACGAAGGCGACAGCCGTTGGCAAAAAATCCAAATTCCTGATGGTAAGCTCTATGATTGGGATGATGGGTCAACTTACATTAAAAAAGCACCATTCTTTGAGGGCATGAGCGTTGAACCACCAGGCGTGCCAACAATTGAAGGGGCGCGTTGTTTAGCTAAACTTGGCGACTCAGTAACCACTGACCATATTTCTCCTGCGGGGGCCATTAAAGCTGAAGCGCCAGCCGGTATTTACTTACAGGAAAAAGGCGTAGAAAAAGCGCAGTTTAACTCGTACGGTTCACGCCGTGGTAACCACGAAGTGATGATGCGAGGCACATTTGCTAACGTTAGGCTTAAAAACTTACTCGCACCAGGTACAGAAGGTGGCGTTACTCGCACCCAACCTGATGACAAGCTTGCCAGCATTTACGATGCCGCAATGGAATATGAAAAGAGTAACACACCATTAATTGTGTTAGCTGGTAAAGAATACGGTACCGGTTCATCACGCGACTGGGCAGCAAAAGGCTCACTTTTATTAGGTGTAAAAGCGGTGGTTGCACAAAGTTATGAGCGTATTCACCGCTCTAACCTTATTGGTATGGGTGTGCTGCCTTTACAGTTTAAAGAAGGTGAGAGCCACGAATCATTAAATTTAACTGGCCAAGAGCAGTTTGATATTGAAGGTTTGTACGACAAAACGAATGAAGTGAGTATTATTGCCACGAATGCTGAGGGCAAAAAAGTCAGCTTTAGCGCCGATGTACGCATAGATACCCCTAAAGAGTGGGATTACTACAAGCACGGCGGTATTCTACAATACGTTTTACGTAACATGCTCGACTAATCATATACTTAAAACTAAAAAGCCTAGCAGTCGCTAGGCTTTTTTATGCGCTAAATAATTAACGAGTATTGCAACTTGGTATTGCTTTTAACTGGTTATAAGCCCTTAGCATAACGAAGGCGCAGTAACTCAGCTCACTAATTACAAACCCCGCACGATTAAAACCCCTCATATTGAGTAAGCTTTAATGCTAAGCGCACAATAAAAATTTAGTACCCACCTATACTTTGCATCTCTTTACTGCGCTGCTCTAATTTTTGCTTTGCCTTTTCGGCATCTTCAAACAGTTTTTGAATAGATTCAGCGTTGTAAACGGTTGGTGTAGGTGATTGAATACTCTTTTTTGAGGTACTTGCACTGCTACTCAAAATTGAGGTGTCTTCTGCAGCTACAACAGTGACATCACGGGCATCAAGTTTTACCTCAATACTTTTGCCATCTGCATTAGGCGTATCTGAAAAATGCCATTGGCCGTTTTTATCTTGCCACTTATAAATTTTGCTACCGGGTTTAATTGTCGCCGCATCATTGTTTACACTCTGCGCAATTTTATCGCCTGCTTGTTTTGCGCCTTGCACTGCCTGATTAAGCGTATTTGTAGATAACGCGACCATTTTTTCTTTAATTTTGTGAGATTCAGCACTAATAGATGAACTAGAAAGCCATGTTTGGCCATCTGGCTTTTTTAGGTAAAACAAAGAGATAACAGCAATGATCATGACTGATATTGCCAAGTAGGTGAAGTATTTCATAGCGTTCCTGCTTAAAAATGAATCCTTGAAAGGCAAGTCTAATAAAAAATACTTAATCAGGCAATTTTTTTGCAATAAAAAACGCAACCTAAGTTGCGTTTAAATAGTTGTTTAGCATTCGCTTTTTTTAAATACCATCGCCGTCAATATGCAGTCCGCATTCGCGGTTTAAACCAAAAAAGCGCGTTTCTTCTTCGCTCATACCTGGCTCAAGTTTACGCGTAGTATGCACATCACCCATCGACACATAACCTTGCTCCCATAATGGGTGGTAAGGTAAATCATGCTTGGTAAGGTATTGATATACATCGCGGTTTGACCATTCAATAATCGGGTACACTTTTACCGTACCTCGGCTTATCTCAACAAACTGTTTATCTGCACGGGTCGATGATTGGTCACGGCGCAGGCCACTAAACCAAGTACCGGCACCTATTTCTTTTAATGCGCGGGTCATGGGCTCTACTTTATTAAGCTGATTATATTGCTTAATACCGTCCTCGCCTTGTTCCCATAATTTACCATATTTAGCTTCTTGCCATGCAGGGCTTAGCTCAGCTTTATACACCTGTAAATTAAGTGATAGGCGCGCTGTCATTTGCTCAATAAACTGATACGTTTCTGGAAATAAATAACCCGTATCGGTTAATACCACAGGAATATCAGGACGCTGAGATGTTACTAAATGCAGCATGACCGCCGCTTGAATACCAAAGCTTGATGATAAAAAAGCTGTATCGGGTAAGTTCTCTAGTGCCCATGCAACACGCTGCTCCGCACTCATTGGTGCAAGTATGCCGTTTGCATCTGCAAGCAATGCCGCTTGGCTTTGCTTATCAAGCTGTAATATGTTTTTAAATTCACTCATGGTCAATTTTAAACCTCACCCACGCTCCGCGTGGGTATTTAATTAAGCGTGAAAATCGGTTACTGATACTTTTACTTCAGCAACAATGCCTTTGCGAATTACAAAGTCACCAAAACATTCACCGTCGTTTCGCTCACTTGCCCACTGGCCAATTAGCTTATCAAACGCGTCTAGGTAAACATCTTCACCTACGTTTTCTAGGTACAGTTTAGGAATGCGTGTACCTTCTAAATTACCGCCTAGGTAAACGTTGTATTTACCAGGGCCTTTACCTACTAAACCAGCTTCTGCAAGCATTGCGCGGCCACAACCGTTAGGACAACCTACAACACGCATAATAATGCTGTCATCAGGTATGCCATGCTTAGCAAGTAGTGCTTCGGTTTTTTCAATTAAGCTTGGTAAGTAACGCTCAGCTTCGGCCATAGCAAGCGGACACGTTGGCAATGCTACACACGCCATTGAGTTTTTACGTTGCTCAGTGTCTTTGTCATCAATTAGACCGTGGTTACGGGCAATTTCTTCAATGACTGCTTTTTGATCGGCAGGCACACCGGCAATAATTAAGTTTTGGTTAGCCGTCATGCGCATATCGCCTTGGTGCACTTCTGCAATTTTACGACAACCTGTTTTTAATGGCTTACCTGGGTAGTCTAAAATACGGCCGCTTTGTATAAATAGCGTAAGGTGGTGCTTGCCATCAATGCCTTCTACCCAACCGATACGATCGCCACGGTGAGTAAACTCATAAGGGCGGCTTGGTGCAAAGCTTACACCGGCACGTTTTTCTACTTCGGCTTTAAATACGTCAGACCCAACACGGTCTAGTGTGTATTTAGTTTTTGCATTTTTACGGTTAGAACGGTTACCCCAATCGCGCTGCACTGATACAACGTGCTCAGCAATTTTTAAGGTGTCTTCTAGAGCAATAAAACCAAAGTCGTCAGCTTTGCGCGGATACGTAGCCGTATCACCGTGGGTCATAGCTAGGCCACCACCTACAAGTACGTTAAAGCCAACAAGCTTGCCATCTTCAGCAATAGCAACAAAGTTTAAGTCATTCGCATGCACATCAACTTCGTTGTTAGGCGGAATAGTAACCGTGGTTTTAAACTTACGCGGTAAGTAGTTAGAACCTAAAATTGGCTCTTCTGTGGTTTCTGCTTTTTCGCCATTTAACCAAATTTCAGCGTATGCTTTCGTTTTTGGAAGTAAATGCTCAGAAATTTTTGCAGCCCACTCATACGCTTCTTGATGTAACTCTGACTCAACAGGGTTAGTCGTACATAGTACGTTACGGTTTACATCGCCTGCGGTGGCAATAGAGTCAATGCCAACGCTATTAAGCATTTGGTGCATGCCTTTAATATTTGGCTTTAATACACCATGAAATTGAAACGTTTGACGTGTTGTTAAACGAATACTGCCGTAGCTTGTTTTTTCATCGGCAAATTTATCAATTGCTAGCCATTGCTCAGGCTTGATAATACCGCCAGGCATACGTGCACGTAGCATTACATTGTGCAGCGGCTCTAGCTTTTGCTTTGCACGCTCAGGGCGTATATCGCGGTCATCTTGCTGGTACATACCGTGAAAACGTATAAGTTGGAAGTTATCGGCTGTAAAACCACCGGTAATTTCATCTTTTAAATCTTGCTCTATGGTGCCACGTAAAAAGTTACTTTCTCTTTTCAAACGTTCGTTATCAGAAAGTTTTACGTTTTTATCTTGTTCGCTCATTTTAAATCCTAAATTTGTTACAGTGACGGCTGCTAGCTGTTAATAAAATAAGAAACGTGATTAATACACGTCTTTCTGATAGCGGTTAGCGCTACGTAAGTCTTTTAAATATTGCTCTGCGTCTTCGTAGCTTTTACCGGTGTTTTCGCTGATGATATCAACTAAGGCGTTGTGTACATCTTTTGCCATGCGGTTTGCATCACCACACACATAAAAATGCGCACCTGCTTCTAGCCACTCAAAAATTTCTTTTGAGTTTTTGCGTAGTTTGTCTTGTACGTATACTTTTTCGGCTTGGTCACGGCTAAATGCAACGTCAACTTTGCTTAATAGGCCTGATTTTAAATAACCCTGAATTTCTACTTGATACAAGAAGTCTTGAGTAAAGTGTGGGTTACCGAAAAACAGCCAATTTTTGCCTTGTGCTTCTCGCGAGTCACGCTCTTGTAAAAATGCACGGAATGGCGCAATACCGGTACCTGGGCCAACCATAATAATGGGGGTATTATCATCGCTAGGTAAACGGAAGTTGTCGTTGTGCTCACTAAATACTTTAACTTTACACCCTTCTTCAGCACGGCGTGCTAAATAACCAGAGCAGCCACCTAAATGTTCGCTGCCAAAGGCGTCAAACTCAACTAAACCTACCGTTAAGTGCACTTCCTCTTCAACCTCGCTTTGGCTTGAAGCGATTGAGTATAAGCGCGCTTGTAGTTTACGTAGGCAATCTACTAAGGTTTGTGCATCTATTTTTGCAGGATTTTGTGCCACTACATCAAAAATTTGACGAGGCTCAATGTACTCACGCATAGCGGCTTTATCTTCTACAAGCTTTAGTAGCTCTGGCGTGCCCGTTGCAACTGCGTATTTTTCTACAAAGCCTGGGTACGACTGAGTAAGCTCTAATTTTTCGATTAATGCATCGCGAATAGGCAATGACTCTTCGCCCACTTTTACAAGTGTGCTTGAATCGATTTGCGTGTGTATTAGTAGCTCATCTACGCGGGCTTCATCATTTAAAAAGTACACGCCTAATGAATCACCAGGTAAGTAGGTGATGTCTGAGCCTTCAAGCGAAATCTCAACATGGCGTACATCTTTAGTAGAATCGCGCCCTGTAATTTTTTGTACGGTAACAAGCTCTGCCGCAAATGGGTTTTGCTTAGTGTATTGACTTGCTGCCGCTGTTGGCGCGCCAAATGGCATTGATACAACTTGGCCGCCCGCAGCATCTTGCTGCGCTTTTAAATCAGGTTCGAATGCATCAAGTGCACCGGTGATCCAAGTGGCTGCTTCATCATCGTAATCAACATCTAGGTCGGCACGTTGGAAAATAGTTTCTGCGCCAAGTTTGTTTAAACGCTCTTCAAAGTCTTTTGCTGTTTGGCAGAAAAACTCATAGCTAGAGTCACCTAAACCCAGTACCGCGACTTTAACGCCATCTAACTTAGGAGCTTTTTTGGTAGTTAAAAATTCATACAGTGTTTCAGCATCTTCAGGTGGTTCACCCTCACCGTAGGTAGATACAACAACGGTTAAAAACTTTTCTTTTTTCAGGGCTGTAGGTTTGTAGTCAGACATGCTCACAAGTTTTACAGCTAAACCGCGCGACTCTGCTTGCTCTTTAAGCTTAGTCGCCACACCTTTTGCATTACCTGTTTGCGAACCATACAAAATAGTAAGTGGCGCAGCATCGCTTGCAGCCGCTGTAGGCGCTTGCCCACCAAGAGCCGCAGAATTAGCATTTGCAGCTAAGTAACCACTTACCCACGCTTGCTGAATTGGATTAAGTTCTGCTACTAAGCCTTGCAGCTTTTGTACTTGCTCTTGCGATAGCGGGCTTGCCGCTGCGTTAAGTTGACCTAACAACATGAATTTGTTCCCCATAACCCTGAAAATTACATACAGCCCACATGATGCGCTGTTCAAAATGAGTTTTACCTCACCCAGAGTAACTCTGCTGAGGTTTTATTAGTGTGCAGGATAGCGGGCTATGCGGTGAGAAAAAAAGAATAGAATCTGCTTTGTTATTCCATTTAGTTATTAATTTATATAAAGACCTTCAAAAACAGCTTAAAGGCTGATTATTGCTATTTTATTAATTTTGTATTTAACAAATTTGTAACCTTGTGCAGATAGTGTATGTTATTTACTCAACTATAAAAAATAGGAACAATCATGTCACACGGGACATACAAAAATAAGTTACTTAGCACGGCATTACTAATTGCCGCCACCCCAGCAATGGCCAATGTCGCAAATGGCGGCTTTGAGCAGTGGACAGGCAATACGCCTGACGCGTGGACCACAATTGATAGCGGTATTAATGTATCGCGCTCAACCAGTATCGTAAATAACGCAAACAGCGCGGCGGCTATCAATGTGACCACCGGCTCGCAAAGCAATACCGACTTATTACAACAAGTTAGTGTGGAGGCGGGCAAAACATATGATTTCTCAGTGGATGTATATCACACTGAAGGAAGCATAAGCGCCCGCCTGTATGTAGATGGCTACCAAGGGTACTCTAGCCAAGCGCAAACTAACCAGTGGCAAACAATTAGCCACAGTTATACGCCTAGCAGTAATAAAACCATTAATGTTGGTTTACGTTTTTACGATATGAGCGGCTTTGATGGCAATGAAACCGTTTATGTAGATAATTTTTTGCCTAATACAGACGGCGGCGCTACAGGCAGCTGTAACGACCATAGCCTTACTTTAACACTTAATACCGATAACTACGGCAGCGAAACCAGCTGGTTGTTTAACAACAGCCAAGGTAGCAGCATAGCCAGTGGTAGTGGTTATGCCTCTAACACACAATATAATGAGCAACTCTGTTTAACTGATGGCGCATACACCCTCGTTATAAGTGACAGCTATGGCGACGGTATGTGCTGTAACGTAGGTAATGGTAATTATGCGCTCACTCAAGGCAGCACCACACTTGCCAGTGGCGCAAGTTTTAATAACACAGATAGTACAACTTTTGAATTAGGCGATAGCTCTGGTGGTGATACTGGCGGTGGCACTAACCCAACACCAACAGGTTATTACGTAACAACTCAGGGTTTATCTGGCTATGCATTAAAAACTGAGCTTTATAACATTATCAAAAATCACAGCTCGCAAGGTTACTCGGCTATTTGGAACTTTTACGATTCTTCAGCACGCGATAAATACTTTGAAAACGATAACAGTATTTTAGATATGTATAGCGAAAAGCCAAATGGTAGCGACAGTTATACTTACACCGCGGTGAGCGATCAGTGCGGTACTTATAACAGTGAAGCAGATTGCTATAACCGCGAGCATTCGTTCCCTAAAAGCTGGTTTGGCGGCACAAATGAGCCAATGAATTCAGACGTGCACCACATTTATGCAACCGACGGTTATGTAAACTCAAAACGTAGTAACTACCCATTTGGTGAAGT
Organism: Pseudoalteromonas sp. S2893; assembly: GCF_005887105.1. NCBI lineage: Bacteria > Pseudomonadati > Pseudomonadota > Gammaproteobacteria > Alteromonadales > Pseudoalteromonadaceae > Pseudoalteromonas > Pseudoalteromonas sp. S2893. The sequence goes on from NZ_PNCY01000030.1 coordinate 102,961, forward strand.
GGCTAGCGCATCATTTACATCAACAAACGGTAGTAAAGTCGGTTCAGCAGCAAGCTCTATTAATTACTCAGGTACGGTGTTTGAGCCAATTGATGAGTTTAAAGGTGACTTTGCCCGCGCTTATTTTTACATGGCAACCCGCTACGAGAATGTAATAGGCTCGTGGCAAAATAACACAACTGCCAGTAATGCAGTCCTTAATGGCACAAGCAATCAAGTATTCGAAAACTGGGTGGTAGCTATGCTACTTAACTGGCATAACGCCGACCCTGTTAGCCAAATGGAACTTGACCGTAACCAAGCAGCTTATGAGTTTCAAGGTAATCGTAACCCGTATATCGATCACCCTGAATTTGTTGAGATGATTTGGTAATAGCTTGGTTATAACTTTTTAGCCCCAGCATTAAATGGGGCTTTTTAATAACTGTACTTTTTGTTTGGCAATAAGTGACGCTACATACTGCTTTTCTAAATCCCACGGATGACGCTTCCAGCCCTTAAAACCAAAACCGATAATATACACCTGTGCTTGCTGCTTTAAAAAGTGCTCAATGGCTAACATTCCCGAACTGGGTGTTTTAGCTTTAAAAGCAGGTTTGCCAAACGTATATAAGTGTTTTAATAATGCTGTTTTATCGTGCTGGGCGATTCGACTCACGTTTGCATGCGGGCTATATTTACGTATTATTTCATCGCCATGGTCAATACAGCCCCTGCGGTTAATTAGCTTATAAAAAGGTTGAGTAAATAAGTTAGGTGTTGGGTCAGTGATCATGACATTTTTCAGCTGCGTTATATCTATATCTGGAAACGCTGCGCAGAGTATTGCGCCTTGCTTACCTCGTCCTACTAGCCATAAATCAGTACATTTACGGCCTAAGTATGCAGGCATGTTTGCACACATATTAAAGCGCACCACTCTATCAAAGCTGTTTAGGGCTTTACTTACATCCTTTTCGACGGGGCCATTACCTATAATTAACACTGTTTGCTTAGCCATACTACGCTCCTTGTACCTTTATTAGCGCATACTAACGTGCCCGCCACACTTTACCAGCAAACTTATATTAAACTTTTTTTGCAGCCACACACTGTACGGTAAATTAACAGGCGTTACTTTTGATTTAAGGCCTGCTCTGCACGCTCTATTGATTCGTAGCGTTTACCTGTAATTTTTATCAGCCATACTTTATCTGTAAAGGTGCGGCTTAAATACACTGTTTGCCCATTTGGGATTTGCGGCATAAAGGAAGAAATAGATTCCCACTTGCCATCAACCTGCTCTTTTAGCTTCAAACTAGCGTTAAAGTGCGACCCCTCTGCGTTAGGCTTTACTTCAAGCGCCGTCATTTGCGTATCATCACCAATTTCTATCATTGCACTTTTATTTAATAGCGTGAGTAGCTGAGGTTGATGCGTAGGGCTTAGATTTTTTAAAGCCTGCTCTATTTTACTATCTACGGTAATCTCATTCTGTAATTTATAAATACTGGCCTTAATTGCAAAAACAGGCTCTGCGTAACTGGGGTTTATAAAAAACAGTGAACTGATAAGCACTAAAATAGCGCTAGTAAATTTATTCGACATATTATATCTCCTTATTAAAATCGAATTGAGCATACCTTATATTTTATTAAATTTAATATAAGCCATTAATATTCATAATATTCTCTATATTAATAATCATGAATATACGCTTTTAGACTATTTATAAATACTAATTTTAGCGATAATAAAACGCTTAACTAATCAAATAAGAGCAGAGGGTATGCAAGCGTTAGGAATGGAGTTAAAACGCCTTAGAGCAAATAAAAAGTGGACTCAGGCTTATGCTGCGCGTGAAATTGGAATTCAACAGTCGTACCTTTCAAAGCTTGAAAATGGACAGTTTATCCCCTCAACTGAGGTAATTGAAAAGCTTAAACTTTGCTATGGCGAAGGCTGTATTGATAAATGCCTACCTATAAGTTCAGCGATAGATAAGCCCTCAAACATCACTTTAATTATGAGCCTGACTTTATTTATGTGTGGGCTGATAGCGTGGTTGTGTGCAACATATGAAATTTTTTATCCACAAACCTACTTTACCTATCAAGCAAAGCTAGGTGACTTTTTAGCCTTTAACGTCACTCAGCAATACCAAGGCGAACGCTTTATTGAGGGGGATGTGACCTATCAAATTGTAGGAGAAAGGCAAGTCAGTCGAATCGAGAACCGCTTCCTAGTGGTAGGCTCTGCCGTGTGCATATTAATATCTATTGTTGCAGCTTTACTCTCGCAAAGGCATAGGTTTGGTAAATTATAGAGCTGTTATTTAGTTGTTCTTGGCAATTACTTCGGTATTACTCTACCTCAAACATCTATACAGTCGTACATCAGAAATTTTTATCTGTCGCTATAAATGCCTCATCACTTAACACGATTGGAATTATTTTCGATTAGTATTAGGACTATTACGTATTCGTGGTGTGCTTTTTTCTCAAGTGTTCTAGTCTCAACCCAAGCTACGGCGCTTCACTTCACTGCGAGCAGCTAACGACTGAAAGCTTCAAACTTACAGCTTTTTTTAAACGCAAACAAAAAGCCCCGGCTAATGCCAGGGCTTTTTTTACAAAACTTACTTAATTTAAAAATTAAGCTTGTTTTGGACTAGAAACAACGTCTACTAAAGTCCAAGATTTATTCTTAGAAATTGGTGCGCATTCACGGATAGTAACTACGTCACCCGCTTTTGCTGTGTTGTTTTCGTCATGTACGTGTAGCTTAGTAGTACGTTTGATGAATTTCCCATAGATTGGGTGCTTCACGTAACGTGCGATAGCAACAGTGAAAGATTTTTCCATCTTGTCGCTTACTACACGGCCTTGAAGAGTACGAATTTTATCGCTCATTATTGACCTGCCTTCTGGTTAATAATTGTTTTTACACGCGCGATATCGCGACGTACTGTTCTTAGCGTGTGTGTCTGAGCTAACTGACCAGTGCTTGCTTGCATGCGCAGGTTAAACTGCTCACGAAGAAGTCCTAGAAGTTCAGCATTTAGCTCTTCTACGCTTTTGTCTTTTAGTTCGCTTGCTTTCATCACATTACCGTCCGAGTTACGAAAGTTGTTTTGAATGGCAGTTTACGAGCTGCAAGGTCAAACGCTTCACGAGCAAGCTCTTCAGAAACACCTTCCATTTCGTAAAGTACTTTACCAGGCTGAATTTCAGCAACCCAATATTCAACAGAACCTTTACCTTTACCCATACGAACTTCAAGAGGCTTTTCTGTGATCGGCTTGTCAGGGAAGACACGGATCCAGATTTTACCTTGACGTTTCACGTGACGCGTCATAGCACGACGAGCTGCTTCGATTTGACGAGCAGTCATGCGGCCACGACCAGTAGCTTTCAAACCGAAAGTACCGAAGCTTACTTTGTTACCGTTTTGCGCTAAACCGCGGTTGCGGCCTTTGTGCATTTTACGGAATTTTGTACGTTTTGGCTGTAACATTACTCGCTACCTCTACTTAGCACTTTTCTTGGCTTTCTTTGGTGCGCGTTTAGCTGGCTTCTCTTGCTCTTGTACTAGTGGTAAACCACCAATAACTTCGCCTTTGAAGATCCAAACTTTAACACCAATGATACCATAAGTGGTTAAGGCTTCAGAAGTTGCGTAGTCGATATCAGCACGAAGAGTATGTAGAGGTACACGACCTTCACGATACCATTCTGAACGTGCGATTTCTGCGCCGCCAAGACGACCGCTAACTTCAACTTTGATCCCTTTAGAACCGATGCGCATTGCATTTTGTACCGAACGCTTCATAGCGCGACGGAACATAACACGACGCTCTAGCTGAGAGGCAATGCCGTCTGCTACTAGTTGTGCATCTAACTCTGGTTTACGTACTTCAGAAATATTAATCTGAGCAGGTACACCTGCGATCTTAGTTACCGCTTGACGTAGCTTTTCAACGTCTTCGCCTTTTTTACCGATAACAACACCCGGACGAGCCGTGTGAATTGTTACGCGGATCGATTTTGCTGGACGCTCAATAACGATTTTAGACACAGAAGCCGCTTTTAATTCCTTTGTAAGGAAAGTACGTACTTTGTGATCGCCAAAAAGCTGATCAGAGAAATCTTTAGAACTCGCGTACCAGGTAGAAACCCAAGGTTTAGATATACCTAGGCGAATACCAGTAGGATGAACTTTTTGTCCCATTACTTATACTCCTAGCTATCTGAAACCACAACAGTGATGTGGCTTGTACGCTTAAGGATGCGGTCTGCGCGTCCTTTAGCACGTGGCATAATACGTTTCATTGTAGGACCATCGTCCACAAAAATCGTAGTTACACGAAGCTCATCAATGTCAGCACCTTCGTTATGCTCTGCGTTAGCAATAGCAGACTCAAGTACTTTTTTAACTAATACAGCCGCTTTTTTCGGGCTGTACGCCAGGATTTCTAGAGCGCGATCGACAGGTAGTCCGCGGATCTGATCTGCAACTAGACGAGCTTTTTGCGCCGAACCAGAGGCGAATTTATGTTTAGCTAATGCTTGCATTTATCATTCCCCTCTTAGCGTTTCTTCGCTTTCTTATCCGCAGCATGGCCACGGTAAGTGCGAGTTGGTGCAAATTCACCTAGTTTGTGACCGATCATTTCGTCAGAAACGAAAACTGGTACATGCTGGCGACCATTATGGACAGCAATGGTCAATCCGATCATGTTAGGTATGATCATTGAACGACGGCTCCAAGTTTTAATTGGCTTCTTTTCACCGCTTTCCAAAGCTTTCTCTACCTTCTTCAGCAAGTGTAGGTCTATAAAAGGACCCTTCTTGAGAGAGCGTGGCATGGCTATTCCTCAATATTACTTAGTACGACGACGTACTATAAATTTATCCGTACGCTTGTTCTTACGCGTCTTAGCACCTTTAGTAGGCTTACCCCATGGAGACACAGGATGACGACCACCAGATGTACGACCTTCACCACCACCGTGTGGGTGATCTACCGGGTTCATGGCAACACCACGAACTGTCGGACGAATACCACGCCAGCGATTTGCACCTGCTTTACCAAGTGAACGAAGCATATGCTCAGCATTGCCTACTTCACCTAGCGTTGCACGACAATCAGATTGTACTTTACGTACTTCGCCAGAACGAAGACGTAATGTTACGTATTGACCATCACGCGCAAGGATTTGAACGTATGCACCAGCAGAACGTGCGATTTGAGCACCTTTACCTGGTTTTAATTCTACGTTGTGAACAGTCGAACCTACAGGCATGTTACGCATAGGTAATGCATTACCAGGCTTGATTGGTGCATCAACACCAGACTGGATTGCATCGCCAGCTTTTAAGCCTTTAGGTGCGATAATGTAACGACGCTCACCGTCTGCATATAATACAAGAGCGATGTTTGCGCTACGGTTTGGATCATATTCCAAACGCTCAACAGTGGCTGGAATGCCATCTTTAGTACGTTTAAAATCGATTAAACGGTAATGATGCTTATGACCACCACCGATATGACGAACCGTAATACGACCATTGTTATTACGACCACCTGATTTAGAGTTTTTCTCTAATAGTGGTGCGTAAGGTTTACCCTTATGTAAATCTGGGTTAACCACTTTAACTAGGTGACGACGACCCGCAGAAGTTGGTTTACACTTTTGAAGTGCCATAATTCTAACTCCCCTTATTACTCGGCGCCGCCGACAAAGTCTAGCTCGCTACCTTCTTTAAGAGTAACGTAAGCTTTCTTCCAGTCGCTACGACGACCGAAACGCATGCCAGTACGTTTTGTTTTACCCTTAACGTTAAGTGTGCGAACACCCGTTACTTCTACTTCAAAAAGCTTCTCAACTGCTGCTTTAATTTCAGCTTTAGTTGCGTCATTTGTTACTTTAAAAACAATAGTATTGTTTTCTTCAGCAGCAATTGTGCTTTTTTCAGAGATATGTGGAGCAAGGATCACTTTTAAAAGACGTTCTTCACGGATCATGCTAGCGCCTCCTCAAGTTGCTTAACAGCAGCAGCTGTAATAAGTACCTTGTCGAAAGCAATTAAGCTTACAGGATCGATACCAGCTACATCACGCGTGTCAACCTTGTACAGGTTACGTGCCGATAAGAAAAGATTTTCATCTACTTCTTCAGTCACGATAAGAACATCTTTAAGCTCAAGTTCTTTAAGCTTAGAAACTAGTTCTTTAGTCTTTGGTGCTTCAAGACCAAAGCTTTCAACAACGATTAAACGCTCTTGACGAACTAATTCAGATAAGATGCTTTTGATCGCACCGCGGTACATTTTACGGTTTACTTTTTGGCTGTGGTCTTGTGGTTTAGCTGCGAAGCTAACGCCACCTGAACGCCAAATTGGACTACGGATTGTACCAGCACGTGCACGGCCAGTACCTTTTTGAGCCCATGGTTTTTTACCACCACCGCTTACTTCAGAACGTGTCTTCTGAGCACGAGTACCTTGACGAGCACCTGCTGCGTATGCAACAACTACTTGGTGTACTAATGCTTCGTTAAACTCACGTCCAAAAGTAGCTTCAGAAACTTCAAGAGCGCCAGAAGCGTCTTTAATTGCTAATTCCATCACTAAATCTCCAGGACTTATGCTTTAACAGCTGGTTTAACGATAACGTCACCGCCGATAGCGCCAGGTACTGCACCTTTAACTAAAAGCAAGTTACGCTCAGCGTCAACGCGAACTAGTTCTAAGTTTTGAGTCGTTACACGCTCAGCACCCATATGACCGGCCATTTTCTTACCTTTAAACACCTTACCAGGTGATTGGTTTTGACCGATTGAACCAGGAGCACGGTGAGATAGAGAGTTACCGTGAGTAGCGTCTTGCATGCTGAAATTCCAGCGCTTAACACCACCTTGGAAACCTTTACCTTTAGAAGTACCGGTTACGTCAACTTTGTTGATTTCGTTGAATAATTCAACAGTAAGCTCAGCGCCTACTTCAAAATCGCCTTCACCACCATTTAGGCGGAATTCCCACAGACCGCGACCCGCTTCAACACCAGCTTTAGCGAAATGACCCGCTGCTGCTTTGTTTACACGGCTTGCTTTTTTAGTGCCTGCGGTTACTTGAAGCGCGTTATAACCGTCTGTTGCGTCAGATTTGATCTGAGCAATGCGGTTAGGAGTCGCTTCGATAACTGTCACAGGGATAGATACACCATCTTCAGTGAAGATACGTGTCATACCCACTTTACGACCGACTAGACCTAATGCCATTTTCCTATAACCTCTCTAATCTTTCGATTAACCCAGGCTGATTTGAACATCAACACCAGCAGCAAGATCTAAACGCATTAATGCGTCAACAGTCTTGTCAGTTGGTTCTACGATGTCGATCAGACGTTTATGGGTGCGGATCTCGTACTGATCACGCGCATCTTTGTTTACGTGCGGTGAAGTTAGTACAGTAAAACGTTCAAAGCGTGTAGGTAGTGGGATTGGACCACGTACTTGTGCGCCTGTGCGTTTCGCAGTTTCCACGATTTCCGCCGTTGATTGGTCAATCAAACGGTGGTCAAAAGCTTTTAGGCGAATACGAATGCGTTGATTTGACATTCTTAAACCTCAATATAAAGAGCATTTAAAGAGCATAAAAAAACGACCGAAACAATCTTAATAATTAAGATGCCGGTTGTTGATTTATATCTACGATGAGTTCCAAATCGGAACTCCTGTTTATTAGCTTGAAATCCAAGCTTAATTTATCCCTTCAAGTTCCAGAGGAATCTTGAAAGCCTGCGTATTATAGTGATATTGGTGATAAATGCAACAACTAATTGCAAATTAATTACGGGTGTAAGGCTGCCCAAATAACCGCCACTGGTTATTTATAGCTATAATTGAACTGCTCAGCGCCAAATTAGTCTTATGTTTATAATTTAACCGATTACGCAAATTACAGGATTTTATAGATATTATGGTATCCTATGCGCTAATTTTGCTTTTAATACTCTCAATATGGTGAGTCGATGCGTTTATTAAATTATTGTTTGAATTTTCTTACTAGCTGCGTAAGCCGTGTTTTGGTAAAAAGTAAGGTCCTTCCCCAAAGCCCAATAGAACAATATGACCTTAATCCTGAACACCCTACTTTTTATATAGTACGTTTAAATTCGCGTTTCGATTTAGCTGCGCTTACTAATGTATGTAAAAAGCATGGTTTGCCTAACCCATGCGAATATCAAACGTTAGGGAACCAAGAGCTGGCACGCTTTATTGGTATTAAAAATCCGCCACCTTTATTTGGCGATACCGCGAAACCAACCGCCGCTTTATCGCAGGGTAAGCAAATAGTTGAACATTTATTAAATAGCGGGCAAAAGAATGTACAAGTGGTGCCGGTAACTATTTTATGGGGGCGCGACCCAGGTAAGGAAAAGCCAGGTATTCGTACCTTAATTACCCACTCTCTTACGCCTAGTTGGTTTAGAAAATTTTTCGTTGTGCTTTTTTCTGGGCGCGATAACTTTATTCGCTTTAGCCAGCCACTCGATTTATCACTTATCGTGAACGAAAAAGCCGACGTAAATGAGCTACCACAAAAACTATTGCGTGTTGCTCGGGTGCACTTTAAACGTCAAAAACTGGCCGCTACGGGCCCTAAAATGCCCTCGCGCGAGCAACTATTTAACTCGCTTTTGGCTTCGCCTACAATAAAAAAAGCGATTCAAGATGAAGCCAAGTCAAAAGGAATAAGCCAAACAGAAGCCCGTCAAAACGCGTTAAAACTACTAGATGAAATTGCCGCTAATTACTCTGAGGCAATGATACGTGTAGGCGACAGAATTTTAACCTGGCTGTGGACTAAGCTTTATAACGGTATAGATATAAAATACACCGAGCAGATTCATGAGCTAACAAATAAAGGTCACGAGATAATCTATATGCCGTGTCATCGCAGCCACATGGATTACTTGTTACTTACCTATGCTATATACCATCAAGGTTTGGTGCCGCCGCATATTGCCGCGGGCATTAATCTTAACTTTTTCCCTGCCGGTGGTATTTTTCGCCGCTCAGGGGCGTTTTTTATCCGCCGCTCGTTTGCCGGTAATAAACTTTACTCAGCCGTATTTAAAGAGTATTTAAGCCAGCTATTTATTAAAGGTTACTCAGTTAAGTTTTACACTGAAGGCGGGCGCAGCCGTACAGGCCGATTACTACCGCCAAAAACCGGTATGCTCGCCATGACATTGCAAGCAATGCTACGTGGCATAGACCGCCCGGTTTCTATTGTGCCGGTATACATTGGCTATGAGCATGTAATGGAAATCAATACCTACTTAAAAGAGCTTGCCGGTAAAGATAAAAAAGGCGAGTCCATTTTTGGTATTTTTAAAGCCATTAAAAACCTTAAAAATTACGGCCGTGGTTACTTAAACTTTGGCGACCCTATTTCTATAAACCAATACTTAAACGACAACCAACCTGATTGGCGCGATGCAATACACCCTACCGATGTGCAAAAGCCGCAATGGCTAGGCCCTCAAGTAGCCGCATTAGCCGACCAAGTAATGGTAAAAATTAATAATGCAGCAGCACTTAACGCTGTGAATTTACTGGCTATGATTTTGCTAGTTAACGACAAACACGCGTTAAGTAAGCCTAAGCTATTAGCGCAACTAGATTTTTACTTACGCCTACAACGCGATGCAAGCTATAGCGATAAAGTCACTGCCCCCGATGAAACACCAGAGCAACTATTAACACACGCCATTAAGCTTAATAAGTTTGATGTTATTAGCGATGAATTTGGCGAAATTATTGCAATTAACGATAAAGAAAAAACCCTGTTTAACTATTACCGTAATAATATTTTGCACTTATTTGCTGTGCCAAGCCTTATTGCTTTGCACTTATTTAAGCAACACAGTAGTACGGTAGAGCAATGCCAAAAGCTTGTTTCGGCTTTTTACCCTCTGTTTGCAAAAGAATGGTATTTACAGCCGCTAGATGAAAACTACATAAGCCGTATTTTGGCTAACTTTAGCGATCAAAACTTAATTGAGCTTGATGGCGATACCATTCATGTTACTAACACGAATGATTCGTTAGCCAAACTTGAAATGCTAGGAAGGTCGCTTAGCTTTACGTTGCAACGTTATGCCATTGTTGTGGGCTTTATTCAAACCAGTAACGGAATTGAAAAAGCCGAACTAGAGCGTGAAAGCCAAGTACTGGCAAACCGTTTAGGCACCTTACACGGCATTAAAACCCCGGAGTTTTTTGATAAAAAAGTACTGGTAAGCTTTATTGATAATTTACGCGGTGAACTGCTAATTACTGAAGGTGAAAATGGTATTCACGGTAGTACACAACTGTGTGAAATATACATGTACTTAAAAACCTTATTACCTGCACGTATATGGCAATCGGTTAGCGACATAGTGCAAGATCAATGTAATTAGCCGAGCTGCGATAATTTAAGCTCTAATTAAACACCATTAAAAAAGCCTCAACATTTAACATGTTGAGTCTTTTTTGTACATTTGGTTATTAAACAACAACGCAACATAGAGGCGCTTATCTCTTGGTAAAACCTTCAGCGAAAGCACTGCTAATTTGCGCTTAACAGCCAGTCTATTGCCAGTAAGTCTAATCAAATTAACGCTGGCGCATCACCCCTTCTTGAATCGTTGATGCGACTAAATTACCTTGGCGGTCAAAAAACTGGCCTCTTACCAAGCCTCGCCCAGAACTAGCACTTGGGCTGTCTATGGTATATAAAATCCAATCGTCCATTCTAAATGGGCGGTGGAACCACATAGCATGGTCAATCGTTGCCACTTGCATATTTGGCTGCATAAACGATACGCCATGAGGCTGTAATGCCGTAGGTAAAAACTCAAAGTCAGAGGCATACGCTAATAAGTAATTATGAATGCGTTGATCGTCGGGCATATCGCCATTGGCTTTAATCCAAATGTGCTTTACGGGCTCAATAACCTCTGGCTTAAATGGGTTATGAAAAGTAACCGGACGCATTTCAATGGGCATTTCGCGTATAAACTTATTACGGATCACCTCGGGTATGTGGTGGGCGTTTTCTTGATAAAACTCAAGCGACGAGCGAAGCTCCTCTGGTGGCGGTACATTAGGCATGGTTGCTTGATGCGATAAGCCTTCTTCTTCACCCTGAAACGACGCAGTCATATAAAAAATAGGTTTACCGTATTGAATAGCGCTTACTCGGCGGGTGCTAAAGCTTTTACCATCGCGGATGGTTTCTACGTCGTAAACAATCGGTTTTGCGGCGTCGCCGGGGCGTAAAAAGTAAGAGTGTAATGAATGAACAACACGTCCTTTTGGTAGCGTTTCTTTTGCAGCAGACAATGCCTGCCCCATTACTTGGCCACCAAATACCGCTCTAAACCCTAAATCTTGGCTTTGCCCACGATATAAACCTTGTTCAATTTCTTCAAGTGACAATAACGATAATAAATCATCTAATACTTGGCTCATTTGCTGTTCTCTCAATCCCCAGATAAGCTAATGATACTATACAATGCAGCTATGTAAATCTAACTAAATGAGTAACGCTATGAATTATTGGTTATTTAAAACTGAGCCCGATGCTTTTTCGATTGATGATTTAAAAACAGCGCCGCAACAAACCACCCTGTGGGAAGGCGTGCGTAATTATCAGGCACGTAACTTTATGCGTGACGATATAAAATTAGGTGACTTAGTATTTATTTACCACTCTAGCTGCAAACAAGTAGGCGTTGTGGGCATAGCCACTATTACTAAAGAAGCCTACCCCGACCCAACTCAGTTTGATTTAAATAGTGACTATTACGATGCGAAGGCCACGCCCGACAAGCCACGCTGGTTTGTAGTTGAAGTAACCTATAAAAGCCATTTAAACAAACGCGTAAGCTTAAAAGACATTAAAGCTAACGAGGCTATTACCGAATTAGCCCTTAAAAAAGCAGGCCGTCTTTCGGTAATGCCAGTCACACAAAACGACTGGGAGCAAATAATAGCCATGAGCAATTAAGCTCAGTAAGTAAATATCAAGCTGTATTAGTAGCTAACCGTTAACGGGCTAAAGCTTGGCTATGTTTGACCTCATTTGGCCGTGTTTGATACGATCCCCCGCGAGTTATAATTGGGGGATTAATGAAACTACTGTATTGGTTAGATGAATGGTTAACGCTTTGCCGTGATGAACAACAAACTAAGCTGCCTATGTCTGGCGGCGACCTACTCGGCGATGTGTATGTAAAATACGAATTTGTTGATTTAAATAAGCCCCTGCTTTTTACTTTTTCCCCCGCGGGCACCAACGTCCAAGAACACGACCTAACCGATGACTTTGCCCCTTGGGGCTATCACTTAGCGCAAAAACAAAATGTTAATGTTATTTCGTTCCAACATTTAGGCAAAAGCAATTGGTTTAGAAGCCGTAATTTAATCTTCTTTTTGGAGCAGTTATCAAGCTTACTTACACCGTTTAAGTGCCGCTTAGGCTATGGCCTTAGTCGCGGTGGTTTTGCTGTTGGCGCGTTTGCAAAATTACTTAAATTAGATCAGGTTTTATTTTTTCATCCTGTTAGCACCAAAAATACCGAAACAGTTCCGTGGGACACCCGCTCCAGCACAGAGCTTGCGCAGCAATTTGATTGGCAAAGTGAGTATAACGACCTCGATTTAGGCCATGCTAAGGGGTATATAATTTATGACCCCACCAATAAAATAGACCGCCTACATGCTAAGCGGTACCCGCAACTGACTCATTTAAGAGTGTTTGGCATGGGCCACGGTACCCACGCAAGCTACCTCACTAAGTTTGGCTTTTACAAACAAGTGGCTGTTGATTTTATACGCCACCAGCAGATTGATATAGCGCAGTTTCGCTTGCAAACCAAAACCTTGCGCTTAAAAGAAGAGTATTACCAAAGCCTAAATAAGGCAAATGCGAGTTCGCCTCATCGCTTGGCATTATTAAGTACAGCACATCAAATTTTAGCAGATGAAAAAGAAGTGCATGTGCAAGAACATCAGGCCAAAATAGATATTCAGCCGTTAATAGATGTCGCACTTAAACATCAAGATGAACACCCAAATGATGCTATTCAATTATTAGAAGTTGCCCAACAAATAGTGCCAGATGACCCGCTGGTTGAGCACAAACTCAAGCAGCTAGAATAGACCTATGACGGTTTATTCTTCTTTCTTTTTTTGTGACCATGCTTGGGCACAATCGTAAAATACATAAAAAGCCCCAACCACGAAAAAATAATTACGCCTAATAACCAGCCGTTTTTTTCGTGGCCTTGGGTGCGCTTACTATTAACCACTATCACCACGGGTAATATATAAGCGCTTAAAATAATTATTAAAAATACTACTTCATTCATTATTTAACCTAGGCCTTGTTATTTGGCCAAGCTTTGCCAATCTACTTCATTTGTTAGCACACGTTCAAGGGCAATGTAGTGCAGGATATCGCCCGCATTTACCTTGTAATCAAGTGGCGGATTTAAATCCATATTTTGTGCACTTAAGTTATGCGCCACCCCTAACAAAATAGCATTATAGTCATGCTTAAAATGATGAAATAAAGTGCCAAACTCCATCTCTTCGCATTCACTTGGAATAGCTAGGCTAAACTGCGTGTCGCCGTGCAATGTAGATAATAGCTCTTCTTGTACTCGACTCGAGCCTGGGTCTTGCATTGAGCGTACTAAAATCTCAGCCGACTTAGCGCTACTACACTCCACATTTTGGCAATGCTCAAGCAACATATCGACCTTGGTTTCATCTAAAAAGTGCGCGCTAATATGGCACTCATCTTTAACTAAACGACTAATACGCAGTGCCGTTGTAAATGTTTGGTCGTCATCTTGCCCATCAATAATAACTTTGTCGGCACGGCTTATAGCTACACGCTCAAGCTCTTCTAAATCGGTAAAACTTGTTAGGCGGGCAAAGTCGACATTTTCGTTAGTTAAAAATGGGTGATCCATTTGCTCGGTCACCGCCAACAAAATACGGCGGTCGGTACGTTTGGTATCGGCCAGGATATAATCAATCATCTTTTTTGTTCGGGTATCGTGCCAACCAAAAATAATAATGTGGTTGTTACTGTGAGCAAAGTTTTTATCACCAGTCATAGCGCGCCTAATTAAGTAAGTCACTGTTTGCCCTGTTTTTCCTAACAGAACGCCAAATAAAGCTAAACCAAACGGAATTTGTATTAATGCTACAACCCAACGCCCCAGCTCGCTGGTTGGGCTAAAATCGCCGTAACCCACTGTTGAGGTAGTTACTGTGTAGTAGTAAAAAAAGGTTGTAAACGAGGTAAGCGCTTGCTCATTTGCAATAAATAGCAGCCCCCAAGTCACTAACATATGAGCAAGTATTGCAAGCACCACGGCTTGCCAGCTCAGCTGATCGATATGAGCACGAACAAGTAGCGCTAGCCTCTTAAATATTACCGGCATGATACAAAATCTTTGTTAGTAAATTATCTATAAACAGTACGTTACTGTAAGCCATGCTTTTAAGCAACGTTTAAGCCTTTAAGTAAGGCCTGTTACCCTTTTAGGATTAAATTTTGTTCAACCTATAAGATACTCAGACCCTAAAATATAAGACTAAATGCGGGTTTGCTAATGTGCTAAGAGCATGATTAATTATAATAAGACTAAAAAACACACAGACACATTATGCTTAATAAAATTGCCACACCGTTTACCAAATTAGTAGAGCGCTACTTACCCGACCCTTTTATATTTGTCATATTGCTGAGCTTAATTACTTTACTCTCTGCCAGTATTTTTACCCCCGCAACACATATTGAAGTTATTAACGCATGGGGGAGTGGTTTTTGGAACCTGCTTAGCTTTGCCATGCAAATGCTATTAGTGCTGATTACAGGTTACATGCTAGCAAGCACGCCCATTATCAATTCGTTATTAAACAAACTGGCGGCGCTTGCTAATTCAGCGCCAAAAGCGATTATTTTAGTCACGCTTATTTCGCTATTAGCCAGCTGGCTTAATTGGGGGTTTGGCTTAGTTATTGGGGCTTTATTTGCCAAAGCAATTGCAAGGCAAACACAGGTCGATTACCGCCTATTAGTTGCCAGTGCTTATTCTGGCTTTGTGGTGTGGCATGGCGGCTTAGCAGGCTCAATTCCGCTTACGATTGCTACCGAAGGGCACTTTTCACAAAATAGCATTGGCATAATTAGTACCGAGCAAACCCTATTTGCTGGTTTTAACATAGCCATATTAATTGGCTTATTTATTATTATGCCGTTGGTTAACCGCTACATGCTACCCAGTGATAAAAACAGCGTATATGTAGACCCAGCACTTATTAAAGAGCCCCCGCCCGCACATGAAAAAATTACTCGCCCTGCTCAGCATTTAGAACACACAAAGCTGCTTGGCATTTCGATTGGTTTACTTGGCCTTTGCTATTTAGGGTATTACTTTATAGTTGCAGGCGGTAGCCTAAACCTAAACAGCATTATTGCTATGTTTTTGTTTTTAGCCATTACCTTGCACCAAACACCCCATAACTTGCTTAATAGCTTGCAACAAGCAATTCCTAGCGGCGCAGGTATTGTCATTCAATTTCCGTTTTACGCAGGTATTATGGCTGTGATGGTCGACAGCGGTTTAGCGCATCAAATATCGCGTGGTTTTATAGCTGTTGCTGACGCCGATAGCTTGCCATTTTTTAGCTTTATAAGTGCAGGACTCGTTAATATGTTTGTACCTTCTGGCGGCGGCCAATGGGCAGTACAAGCACCTATTGTTATACCCGCAGCGCAAGAGCTGGGCGCCGATATATCACGTGTTGCTATGGCGGTTGCCTGGGGTGATGCGTGGACCAATTTAATTCAACCCTTTTGGGCTTTACCGGTATTAGCCATTGCAGGGTTAAAAGCAAAAGACATTATGGGGTTTTGTGTTGTGCAGTTATTTGTAACGGGGGTATTTATATCGCTAGTGTTGAGCTTTTACTAACCCTTAATAACGCGCAGTATTTAGGTATACTGCGCGTATAGCGATTAGCTCGATAAAATCGTCATCGGCAGGCTAAGTATTGGGTTTTCTGAATCTGCAAAGTGCATCATTACAGCTACATGGCCTGCAACTACAATAGCGTACATAGCGGCTGAAAAACCTTGGCCGTATTTATCAAGCGGCAATAAATGCGAGTAATGTCGGCCGCGCCATTCAAATACGATTTCCAGTGCGCCCACGAACAAAAAGAACACCAGCAACATTAAGCCAAATGTATAACTAAGCCATAATCCAAATAGCACGCCCAATAAGCACACACTTAAACCGACCCAAGATCGCATTGAAAAACTGATACTTTTTAACACATGTCCGCCATCAAGCGGTAAAATAGGCAAAAGGTTAAACAAATTCAATAAGGCACTGAGTACTGCAACGCCGGCAAATATGTCCATTTCGGTGGCGTAATATAAAACCACACCCAGCACTGAGGTAAATAAACCAAACGCTGGCCCCATGAGGGATATAACTACATCTTGCCAGCGCGTTGTTATTTTATCGTCACTAACAGCTAACCCACCTACAAAGGGGATTAAGTAAATACCTTTGGTTTTTATGCCAAAGTATTTCATGGCCCTAACGTGCCCGTACTCATGTACCACTAAACAGGCAATAAGCATAAGTGCAAATTCAATACTAAATAACCAGGCATAGCCAGCAACCGATGCACCTGCCAGCGCCACCTTAATTACTTTTGCACTTTTAAATAATTTAAAGCCCAATGCCGCTAGCCCTAAAAAGCCTTTTTTGGGCTGGCTATTTACCGGCGCAGGTAAAGCTAGTTCAGTAGCAAACACACCATCAACAAATAACGATAAAGACTGCTCATGAACATGTGAGCTATCAATCCCTATTTGCTTATTATCTAAAGTAAATTCGGCGTAATGCTCTTTGGGCGTTGCAAAGCTTATGGCCTGTTGATTATGAAATATTTGTACTATTTTATGCCCAGATACCATTAGCGTTAATGGTTGCTCTGCAAGCATGAGATCGATTTTTATCATGACTAAAACCAGTTAAAACAATGGCGCTAGTATACCGATGAATTTAAAAAACACGAATTGCCTTAAACCATAAGCGCAAAAGCACTTAGAAGATAAAAAATAATATAAAACTAAGCTGACAAAAGGCTGATCAGGCGCTATTTTTACAGTACTAATATATTAAGCAGTTACAAGGATAGAGCATGTCGATTTCGGTACCCAATATTTTAGTTGTGGATGACTCAAAGGCGATTTTAATTGTTATGGAGGCCATTTTAAATGAGCTAGGAGTCTCGAATAAAGTTACAAAATGCCTGAGTGCTCAGCAAGCGCTAACTCACGTAACCGACGATATAAACTTTTACGATATTGTATTTACAGACTTAAACATGCCTGAAATGGATGGTATGGAGTTTATAAGAAAACTAGGCGAGCTTAATTTTACAGGCGCAGTAGTTATAATTTCGGAAATGGATCATAAAGTTATTAACCTAGCAGCCAATTTAGCGCGTCATAGCAATATTCATTTAGTCGCAAATTTAGCTAAACCCGTGCAACTTAGCCAAGTAAAAACCGTTTTACAAAAAGCAAAGCATTTAGCAGTACATAACGACCTTTCTCATGCCTCTATTTCAGAAAAGGCATTGCATGAGGCAATCAATTTAAACGAGATAATCCCTTACTATCAGCCAAAAATAAATTCTCAAACCAGTGAAATAGAAAGTATTGAGGTGCTAGCGCGCATCGTTAAAACGCACACTGGCGAAATTATCTCGCCCAATCGGTTTATTTCGTTATCGGAGCAATCGGGGTTAATTAATCAAATTACCTTTAGCTTATTTGAGCAAGCCACCAGCGATTTAAAAGCTATACGTACAAACATTGCTGCGCATCTAAAACTGGCTTTTAACCTATCTCCCACACAATTAGATGATTTAAGCTGCCCCAACAAGCTGATGCTTATACTACAGCTCAATGAGCTATCACCGAGTGATATAATTTTAGAGATTACCGAGCAACATGCGCTGTCTAGCCTTTCTCAGCTAGAAACCTTAAACAGATTAAGAATGCATGGCTTTGGCATATCATTGGATGACTTTGGGGTTGGCTTTACCAACATGAACCAGATTAAGCGCCTGCCTTTTACTGAAATAAAAATTGACCGTACACTTATTAGTAATATTGAAACAGATCAGTTTTCGCAAGTGGTGGTCAGCTCACTGGTTGATATTGCCAGCCAAGAGCAATTAGCTCTTGTGGCCGAAGGCGTAGAACGCGCCGAAGAATCGCTCTACTTAAAAAACTACCGCACTAATTTAGCCATGCAAGGGTTTTTGTTTACCTGCCCTAAAGCCAAAGACGATTTTATAGAGTGGGCACTAAACTGGGTAAATACGACGGGGGGCACAATTAAACGCTAACCTTCAACCCCGTCGTAATTATTTATTATCTCGGGGCGTGTCGTCATCTTCACTAACTATGTGCTCGCTGCTTGCTAAACGCTGGCGCCAGCGCTGCTTGGCAACCATGCGCATATTGGTCGATTGGTCGCGCTCATCAACAATTTCAAGCCCCATAAGGGCTTCTATCATATCCTCTAGGGTTACAATGCCTTGAACATCACCGTATTCATCAACAATTAAACATATGTGAGTACGCTGTTTAAGCAAGGTTTGTAGTAGCGAGGACACATTATGCCCTTCGGGTACCGTATGAATAGGCTTAACTAATTTGCTAATTTTATAATCGGTACCTAAGCGGTGATAAGCCAACATAATGTCGTTTTTATGCACAAAGCCAATTATGTCATCGGCGTCTTTATCAAATACTAACACGCGCGAAAATGAAGACGAGCCGTGCTCGCTCATGTATTGATCGACCGTTAACCCTTTATGTACTTTATACAGTACAGTGCGCGGCGTCATTAAGTCGGTTAATTTCGCATGCCTAAAATGTAAAAGGTTGCGGATTATTTCTGACTCATCGGCATGGATTGCCCCTGTTTCGGTGCCTATATCTGCCATAGCTTCTATTTCTTGGCGAATATAAAAAGCCTCATCGTGCTTGGCCCCCATTAAATTAGTAAGCTTTTGAGCAAGCCACACAAATGGTTTTAGCGATATCACTAAAAAGCGTAAAGAATAGGTCACGCTAGGGGTTAAGGCACGCCAATAATTGGCCCCTAAGGTTTTTGGAATAATCTCTGAAAGTACTAATACTAAAAGTGTCATTATGGCAGAGGCAATTCCTACTGCCGCATCTGAAAAAACCACAGCTGCTTGCGCACCCACACCTGCAGCACCGGCGGTATGGGCCACTGTGTTAAGCGTTAGTATTGCAGCAAGCGGTTGATCTACATTATTTTTTAGTTTTTCGAGCTGCTTTGCAAGTTCAGGCTGTTTTTTGCGTAATAGCGCCACATAGCTGGGCGAAATACTTAACAGTACAGCTTCCATTACAGAGCATAAAAAAGAAATAACGATGGCAGCAACCATGTACACAATCAGTAAAGTCACTTTTTCTCCGATGAGTTGAACATATGGGCATGGTAACAATACATGCTATATTTGGCCAAATAACTATCAATAATAGGCACAAATATGAGAATTAGCTCACCTTGGACCACAAAAAATAAATTACTAAAACAAGCAGCTACCTTTTTTGCTCTTGGCAGCTTGAGCTTGACAGCAATAGCAGCCCCGCTTGATAAATCAAATATCGAGTTTATTGGCCCTTTAGGCGAAAACATGCAAGTTAAGCCATTTCAAACACCACACGGCCAAGTCATTATTAATAACTTATTAGAGCAGTTGCAACGTAATACGCAAAGTGTGTCTGTATTTGGTAAAAAGCATAGCTGGCAGCCGTTTAATAAAGTAAACGCACTTACTTTAGGTGGCCTACAAGCGCTTAAGTTCAATATTGAAACAACCCGCTATAGCCAAGGCACATTAACTATAAAAGGGATAGAGAACGCTCAGTTGTTTATTGATGCCAAGCTTCAAAAAGGCGATAACCACACATACTCTTTATCGTTAACTAATGGCTCTCATAGTGTGATTGTAGTGGCGCAACAAGTGGCTAACTGGAACAACGTTTCTCTCGATTTTGAACCCAAAGCCGACACTGACAACATTACAATTAACACCTCTACAACTAAGCGACTTTCAGCCGAGCAACTTTTTGATGCACCCACCATTAGTGGACTTTCTTTAGCGCCCGATGCTAAGCAATACGTTACCAGCACACGCAGCTATTCAAATAAAACAGCTAACCAAGCAAACGTGGTAACTGAGCTTAAAAATAGCCAAAATCAAACCTTGTATCGCTTTGAAGGCCAGCAACCAAGCAATATGGTATGGAGCCCCAATAATCAATTTTTAGTTTATATGCTAGGGAGTGAGCTAAAACAGCTAAACCGTAAAAACCTCAGCATTAAAACATTGGCCAGAGAACTTGAAGGCGCAAGTAACTTTAATTTTTATGATAATAACAGCCTTATTTTTAGCTGGTCTAAAACCCCCGAAGACAACAACAGCTTAACTAAGCACTACAAAGGCCTTCAAGATAGATGGTCATACGCACGCAACGTAAGTCAGCTCTATATGTTAGACACCAACAGCGGCTTAACCAAAGCGCTTAGCCAAGGCCCTATTTCGCACAGCTTTGAAGATGCAAACACTAATCGTGGCAAAGTATTAATGAGCCGCCAAGTTATGGTTATGCAAGCCACCACCCACCCAGAAACTGAACTGGTGGAACTTGACTTACAATCGAATAAAATAACGTCTTTTGGTAAATTTAAAACCTTTAACCATGCAAAGTACGCCAACAAAGATGTGTACGTTGTTGCTGGCCCAGATTTTAAAAATGGCGCAGGCCGTGCCCTTCCAAAAGGGATGTTAGCTAATAATTACGACAGCCAATTATACTTACTTAGCGATAACGGTAAGAATGTAAAAGCGCTTAGTAAGCAGTTTGACCCCGCTATAGGTGAATTACATGTGCTTGATAATGGCGATGCGCTTATAAAAGTAACAGAGCAAGATACCCAACCTTTGTATCTATATGACTTGAGCAAACAGCGCTTTAAAAAACTTAATACGGGTTTAGATATCGTTGAGCAATTTAGCTACTCGCACGAGAGAAACCCGCAAGTGCTACTAAGCGGTACCACAGCATCCACCCCTCAGCAGCTTAAACGCTTAAATATAAGTAAAAATAAAACAGACCTAATCTGGGACTCTAAGCCGCTTGCCTACGCTAATACACAAATACCGACTCTGGAAGAGTTTAACTTTACAAATAAAGACGGCGTAGAAATTACAGGGCGTGTGTACTTACCTACTAACCTAGATAAAACTAAAAAACACCCTGCACTTGTCTATTACTACGGTGGCACCTCACCGGTTACCCGTGGTTTTACAGGGCGCTACCCATTTAACTTGTGGGCAGCAAATGGCTATGTTGTTTATGTATTGCAGCCAACAGGGGCAACTGGCTTTGGGCAAAGATTTTCTGCTCAGCACGTTAACGCCTGGGGCGATTATACCGCTAGCGATATAATGCAAGGTACGCAGGCCTTTTTAAAAAAATACGATTTTGTTGATAGCAAAAAAGTGGGTAATTTAGGCGCCTCATACGGAGGCTTCATGACCATGCTACTTGCCACCAAAACAGACATGTTTAGTGCATCTATTGCGCATGCGGGTATATCAAACTTAACCTCGTATTGGGGCGAAGGTTGGTGGGGGTATTTATACTCAGGCGAAGCATCAAAAAATAGCTTTCCGTGGAATAACGCTTCACTTTATAGCGATCACAGCCCTGTATTTCATGCCGATAAAGTAACGACCCCTTTACTGCTGTTACACGGCGATAGCGATACCAATGTACCTGTTGGCGAAAGCTTAACCATGTATACCGCCTTAAAGCTTTTAAATAAAGACGTAGAGCTTATTGAATATAAAGGCGCCGACCATCAAATTTTTGCTCGTGATAAACGCTTTGATTGGTGGAACACCATGCTTGCTTATTTTGATAAAAAACTAAAAGGCGAACCACAGTGGTGGGACGCAATGTATTCAGATAAGTAACACAGCGCTCAGCACATTTTTAGCTAAATGTGCTGAGCTTTCTCACATAAACAGCAACCTTAGGTAAGCCGCCTTTTATATCTGAAACATAAAGTTACCGAAAAGTTACACCGCCCCCTTCTCAGCATTTAACGATTGGTGCTACCATACAGAGCTATAAATATACAAAAATAAGTCCTATGGCAATTAACGTTTTATTGGTTGAAGACGACGAGCTACTCGTTAAGCGCATCCAAAATCACTTTACAGACACCGAATTTTCGATAGAAATAGACCCCACAGGTGCCGATGCCCTAAACATAGTTAGGCAACGCGTAAACCTGCGCAGTGCTATTTCTCTTGCCATTATTGATATTGTATTACCCAAGCGTGATGGGTTGCAGCTTGCCAAAGAGCTCAACACTTTGACCGATATTGGCGTGATTGTTTTATCTAGCCGCGACTCTCAAGCCGATCGTATTGCAGGGCTTGCACAAGGTGCTGATGACTATATTTGTAAGCCTGTTGATTTATTAGAACTTGAGCTGCGCATGCGCGCACTTTATAAACGTATTGCAATTAATCAAGACGATGATGAAAGCGAAGAGTTTATAGAATACGCCGACTTTAAGCTCCACCCCGATAACCGCACATTAATTACCTCATCAGGTATTGAATCGCGCTTAACCGAAGCCGAGCACAAAGTGCTAATTTGTTTAATTAGCAACGCAGGCAAAGCAACCTCGCGAGAAAAAATATCAGAAGAAATAGGCCAACCAGATTGGAGCCCAAATGACCGTACTGTGGATGTTTTAATTGGCCGTTTGCGTAAAAAACTATACGATGAAAAAGACCAAAAACGCATTGTAACCGTGCGCGGCAAAGGTTACATGCTCTCAATTTAGCGCATTAAAATTTTAAACGCAGAAAAACGCAGCAAGCACCGAGCTTAGCACCTTAAAATAATTAAACATTATTGCGGTTCGGTATTATTTCCAGCAGCGTTTAGTTTATTTAGTTAACTGCGCTAGTAACCGCTCAAAAGCGCGATAGTTTAGCGCCTCTTTTAGCTCTTCTAAACTAATATGCTCTGCACCTTTTAAATCACTAATAGTACGCGCCACTTTAATGACCCTATGGTACGAGCGTGGCGATAACGACAGCTTTTCGCTAGCGCGCGCTAAAAACTGCAACTCAGCAGGGGCTAAAGTGCAATGGATATTCATTTCTTTATTATTTAATCGTGCATTAACCTTACCTTGGCGCTTTAGCTGTGCACTGTAGGCCGCTTCTACTCGGGCTCTTACTTGGGCGCTGGTTTCTTCAGGCTCGGTACTTTGTAGCTCAACACTTGTTAGTCGCGGCAGCTCTATTTGTAAATCTATACGGTCTATAAACGGGCCTGATACGCGCGATAAATAGCGCATCACTTGGTCAGGTGTTGCTCGCTTATCATTATGACACCCGGTAGGGCTTGGGTTTAGTGCGGCTATAAGCTGAAACTGCGCCGGAAACTCCATTTGCCTTGCTGCCCGCGAAATAACCACCGAGCCGGTTTCCATGGGTTCACGCAGCGAATCAAGTACCTTACGTTCAAATTCCGGAAGCTCGTCCAAAAATAACACCCCGTTATGCGCAAGTGAAATTTCACCCGGTTTAGGGTTTGAAGAGCCACCAACTAAAGCGACTGCCGAGCAAGTGTGGTGTGGGTTTCGAAAAGGCCGTTGGCGCCAATTATTTAAATCAATTGATTGGCCAATAATAGAATACAGTGCAGCCGTTGATATTGCCTCATCGTCAGACATGGTTGGCATTATCGTCGCCATACGCTGCGCTAGCATAGATTTACCCGTACCAGGTGGACCTAAAAAAAGTAGGTTATGGCCTCCAGCGGCGGCTATTTCTAGCACTCGCTTAGCGCCGGGTTGGCCTTTAACATCACTTAAATCGAGTAAAAAGTCGGGAGACTGGGCGCAGTCTGGGTATTCAATATTTAAAGGTAGCGGCTGCTGATTTAATAAATCCCCCCATACTTCTTGTAATGAGTTAACCGCTTTACGCTTAACGCCGTTCACCAAACTTGCGAGGCTATCATTGGTAAAAGGTAAAAAGCAGCAACGGTTTTGCTCTTTTGCAGCAAGTACAGAAGGCAAAATGGCATTAACTCCCCGCACTTCACCATTAAGGGCAAGCTCACCGTAAAATTCATATTTATGTATATCTGGACACACTACCTGCCCCGAGGCCACTAAAATACCTACGGCAATGGCTAAGTCGAAACGCCCGCCATCTTTAGGTAAATCGGCAGGGGCTAAATTTACAGTAATACGTTGATCAGGAAAACCAAATTGAGAGTTTTCTAGGGCGCTACGCACCCTGTCTTTTGATTCTTTAACTGAGGCCTCTGGCAGCCCAACAATATTAAATGCCGGTAAACCATTACCTAGGTGTACTTCTACAATAACCTCGGGGGCGTTTATACCCACTTGGGCACGAGAGTAAATGCGAGCTAGCGACATTCCTTATCCTAATTAATGGTTTAATTAATTAGTTTAGTCAGAATATTTAAAAACGTGTACTGTGATTTGCCATTTAATAGCCGCAATACGAAGCAATAAGGTGGTTAGCATTGCCATTACCATGGCAAGTTCGGTCGCGAACGAAAAATGAATTCCCAGCGTATAAACTACACCGCCAGCAATACAGGTAATAGCGTATAACTCGCCTTTTAGCAGCATAGGAATTTCGCGAGCAAGCACATCACGGAGCATGCCCCCAAAGCAACCTGTAATTACACCCATAATAATCGCGGTCATATTTGGCATGCCGGCTAGTAAGGCTTTTTGGGTGCCCATTACCGCAAAAAATGCTAAACCAAATGCATCGGCAATTTGTAATGTGTAGTGCGGAATCGACTTTTGCTTGTTAATAAGCCGCGTGGTAATAAATACCGCGGCTAAAATAGCATAAAAAAAACTTTGATCGTGTAGCCAAAATACCGGAACATCTAATATGAGATCGCGAACCGTACCGCCCCCAATCGCTGTTACCGCTGCTAATACTGCAACACCAAAACCATCCATTTTCTTTTCGTGTGCGACCAAAGTACCTGTAACAGCAAACACAGCAATGCCGATTAAATCAAACCAGTGATAAAGTTCAGTCATGTGTAACAACCCAAAATTATTTGTGCCGTTTTAACATAAACTATACAAAGTTTTAAGTAATAACGTATTTTTAGAGAAGTTTATAATATTTATAGATATTACTTGGAGGTATAAATCTAAGAGTGCTTTATAGGGAAATAAATATAAATTTCAGGCATAAAAAAACACGCTTATGGCGTGTCGATTTAATATAA
>NZ_PNCY01000031.1:0-103662 GCF_005887105.1 Pseudoalteromonas sp. S2893
GAAACAAATCAATTGCTTTAATTAAATTTTATCCATAAAAAAACCGCCAACTTGATTGCTCAAATTGGCGGTTTTTTATGGTTTTTAAGTAACGAACTTAAATACCTGTATTGGTGGAGCTGGGGGGATTTGAACCCCCGTCCGAAAAGCCTCGACCGTCGGTACTACATGTTTAGTATTGTCATTTAATTAACCTTTAAATCCCGGACAAACACGGTAGATAAAGGCGAGGCCGCTTAGTTTTAACGCTTCAACCCCGGCCAGGGTTTCCGTCGCGATCAGGTGTTAGGGTGACACTCCAAAATCCAGTCCACAAGAATACATGGAAGGAGCGCTAGCCAGCCTAAGCTGCTAGAGAGTAGTTATCGTCGTTTGCGATTACTTTAAATTGCGGCTTTTTTACGAGGCAAACCGCACCTCGACATGCACCTCAGGCTTCTTGAATTCCGTCGAATCCTAATCAGCCCCTGAAATATGAATTTCTTTCAGTGAGGGCAGTATAACTGAGTAAACGACTGATACTCAAGGGGTGTGACACTTTTATTTTAGCTAACTGAATCAACTGAACAGTAAACAAGCACAAGTTTGTAAAAAAGCAAACAAATACCGAACATTTACTTAACATACCGGTCAAGTTGTGCTCAAATAAGGAGTTAAATTTTACACTAGCTATAAGGCTTTAGTAGTAAAAGTAATAATCATAATAACAGGCATATTACGTAGGGAATTTATAAATGTCGGTTTTTTTATTTAATGAACAAACGGGTGAGCTGGCGTTATCTGCACATCCTATTGATAATGGATTTCCGGTGACGAGTGCTCAACTTATTGAGCTACTTGAACAGTCGGATTATTGCGAGTTTGAAGTACTCTCTGGCAATATTGGTAAGTTATTTTCACCGAGTAAAAATTATCAGCAAGAATCATTAGTAATTGCCAAAGCCACGGACGCGAGCATTGTTATTAACGTTGATGAAAAAAACATGGTTGCAGAGGCTACGCTTACCACGGCCAAAGGCGGCGCATTACTCTCTATGGAGGCAGCTCAAGCAGCTTTAGTTAAAGCCGGTGTAAAAAAAGGCATTAGTCCTCGTGCACTGGATACGTTTTTAGGTCAGCAGTTTTCTCACCCCGCAGGTACATCATACAGCGCTATTGTGGCTCATGGCCGAAACCCTAAAGAAGGCAGTGATGCGAGGTTTGTTCGTCTTTGCTCTACTGCGCAAGACCGCGTACTTAGCCCCCAAGCAAAAGAAGGTGGCAAGGTCGATATGAAAGACCTTGGCGCGATTATTACGGTAAAACCCGGCACCCCTTTAATGCAGCGAGTAGCTGCTACACCAGGTGAAGATGGCTATACGGTTTTTGGCGATATGATCAAGGCAACGCCTGGTAAAGAGCATCAATTACAGCCCTTTGAAGGCACAAAAATAGATCCTAATAACCCAAACATGCTCATTGCCGATTGTAAAGGTGTGCCTGTGGCCTTACCTAGAGGCATGCGGGTTGACGATGTTTTGTGTTTTCATAATGTAGATGTAAGTACAGGCCACGTTGATTTTGATGGCAGTGTAATTATCTCTGGTGATGTAAAAGACGGTATGCGGGTTAAAGCCAATGGCGATATTACTGTATTAGGGTTTGTTGAATCAGGCACGATTGAAAGCCAAAGCGCGGTAACTATTATGCTCGGCGCTATTGGCCGTAAGCGTGAAAATGAAGAAGCATTTACGTGCGAAATTTCAGCCCAACGTACTATTTCTATTGGCTATGCCCAGTACTGTAATATTAAAAGTGCGCAAGATTTATTTATAGAACGCCAAGCATTACATTGTAATTTAAGTGCAAGGCGCTTAATACGTGTTGGTAAAGCAGGTAACCCTCGCGGCAAAATAATTGGGGGCAATATTCTTGATGCTATGCGTATAGAAACAGGTGAGCTAGGTGCGCCGGCAGGGACTAAGACCCGTGTGTTTTTAGCTCAAAACTGGCATGAACTGCGCTCAAAGCAGTCTCAAATAATTGATTTTGAAAAAGTATTAGCAAGTAAAACATCTGCACTTAAACAAGCTAAAGAAAAAGCGATAAAAATTCCAGTTGCTGCTCAACGCCAACAGCTACTAGATAAAATTGCCGCTAATGAGCAGCATATAAAAACTCGCGCTATGCACGTACAACGTCAAAAAAGATTGGTGAAGCAAAAAATTTCTCAGCTATTGGCAACTAGCCGACTTAAAATTAACGAAATAATGCACCCAGGTGTGGAGCTTAAAATAGCAAAAGACACAAAACAGTTTTCGCGTATTTACCCACCCCACTTAGTAAAACTTTCTGAGGGAAAAATCACTCAGTCGTTTTAGTCTCCTCTTCGGTGTTTTCAGTTTCTTGGGCGTCACTTTCAGGTAGTGGCGCTAACGGCCAGCCCCCTAGTTCTTGCCAACGATTTACTATTAAACAATATAGCTCTGCTGTGCGTTCTGTATCGTAAAGTGCCGAGTGTGCTTGGCTGTTATCAAACTCAATCCCCGCGGCTCTACATGCTTTAGCTAGTACCGTTTGGCCTAAAGCTAACCCTGCAAGCGAGGTTGTGTCGAAACTCACAAATGGATGAAATGGCGTACGCTTAATATTGTTACGCTCAATGGCTGCGTTTAAAAAGCCATGATCAAAGGCGGCATTGTGTGCCACTACAACTGAGCGTTGACACCCAGCAGCTTTTTGCGCTTTACGTACTGCTTTACAAATTTCTTTAATTGCTTCGTCTTCTGGTACTGCGCCGCGCAACGGACTAAACGGGTCTATGCCGTTAAATTCAATTGCGGCTTGTTCAATATTAGCGCCTTCAAAAGGCTCTACATGAAAATGAACGGTATGATCTATGCTGAGTAACCCTTCGTCATCCATTTTTAAAATTGATACGGCAATTTCAAGTAAGGCGTCGGTTTCTTTATTAAAGCCGGCGGTTTCTACATCAATAACAACAGGAAAAAAGCCGCGAAAGCGTTGTGCGAAAAGTGTTTGCTCAGTATTTGCCATAGTCTTCTTGGTTTATGAGGATAAGCTCACTATTATGTCAAAATTGGGGGCTACTCGGCTAGGGCTTTATAAATTATTTAATTAATATATTGTAGGCATGCTATTTGCTTTTAAATAACTGCTAATTGTATTGGCTGTTATTAATCCCCATCGCATTAAATTACGGATACTAGTAAGGCGCCTAGAAAATAGCGCAATAACAAGGCGAAAATTATTTATAGCTTTGTTCTATATCAATAAGTTTAACGCAGTAAGACGGCTATTTAATACGATACAAAGATTATTTTTTTAATTAAGTTGGTACAGAGCCCTACTTTAGCCGTACGCCAAAATATTGGCTTAGTAGATTAACCGGAGCGTTTTATGAAGTGTAAGTTGTTTTTTATTAGCGTAAGCCTTGGCACTGCCTTGATGAGTTATTCATCGCAAGCGGCTATGCGCCAATACAGCGCAAATCAAGATAACTCCAATTGGGAAGTTATAAAAACAACACGCTTACAGTGTCAATTAAACCACGAAGTGCCCTACTACGGTGAGGCCATATTTAAGGCATCGGCCAGTAAAAACAAAAACCTAACTTTTAATCTAGATATGGTTGTGCGCCCCGACAATTACGATATAGCCGGTTTAAAGGCGGTGCCACCAGCATGGCGTTCAGGCCTTCCCGCGCGTGATATAACCACGATGAAGTTACTTAAAAAGTTTGATGGTGAGCTTGGTAATAAAACCGCGTGGGAAATGCTAACTGAACTTGAAAAAGGGTTTCATCCTACCTTTTACTACCAGGACTGGCAAAATAGTGCCGACAAAATTGCCGTTGGTATTTCAAGCGTTAATTTTAAACAAGCCTATTGGGCGTTTTTACAGTGCCGTGATGAACTTTTACCATACAGCTTTGAAGATATTTCATTTACTGTAATGAACTACCAATCAAATAGCAGTAAGCTCACTAAAGAGTCGCAAAAGCGCTTAGATAAAATTGCTGAGTATTTAAAAAATGACACCAGTATTGAGTCTATAAGTATTGATTCGTATACCGATAGCTACGGTGGTCGTTGGAATAACTTAGATTTATCGCGTAAGCGTGCTAAAGCTATAAAAGATTATATGGTCAGCTTAGGGGTTGATGAGGGCAAAGTACAAACCACAGGCCTAGGTGAAAAACGTTTTGTTGATACTAACGAAAATATTTTAGGGCGAAATAAAAACCGTCGTTTAATTATTCAAATAGCAAAAATGTAACCGCCCTAAACTGCTAACTACCGCTGCGCCGCTTTATGAGCTTATCGCCAAACTGAAAAAACGTTAGGCTCAAAAATATAATTATGGCTCCTATAATGAGCTCCTGACTTAAAGGCTCGTTATTAAGTAATGCGCCTAGCGCTAATGCAAAACTTGGTGTAATTAAACTACTTAAGGCTACAGTACTGGCGTTTAACTTTTGTAATACATGAAAATACGCTAAAGCCCCTACAATCGAGCCAAAAATACCTAAATACGCAATACTCCATAACGAGCGAGCACTCCAATAGTCCATACTTATTTGCCCATCTACCAGCCACCACAACAGTCCAAATAAAGGAGTAACAAAAACCAGCGCTCCAAAAGTGGTTGCCATAGGATGAATAGCAATTTTTACACGTTTGATCATCACCCCACTGAGACTAAATAAAGTAACCGCCAATAACACATACATCAGCCCTATGCCCTGTGTTTGTGAGGTTTGTAGCTGGTTATAACTTACAAAATAAAGGCCTATTAATGCACAGCTCAGCGCTATTAATTTAATAGGGCTAAATTTAGGCTCATTAAGTAACCTTTGTGCTAAAAAGCCAGAGAGAATAGGCGCAAGGCCAAACACTAATGAAATAATACCTGAAGGTACTGTGGTAGCAGCCATGTAACTTAATGACATACCGCCAAAAATACCCAAACTGGAGTGTGCATATAACGTGCACGCGTTTTTACTCCAAGGTACACGAATATTGGCTATAGCAACAATTAACCCAGCAACAAATAAGCCTATAATCATGCGCATTAAAACGGCGAGCATTGGTGCTACAGTTTCACTGCTCCATACAATACCTAAAGGCGTAGTACACCAAATAATGACAAGTAGTAAATAAGATAATTTAACTGGCACACGCCATTCCTTTGCACTGAGGAGGTAGAAACCCTATTAAAGTAAATTATACGCGCGAAAGTAATACGCAGTACATATATAAACGTCTAAATACAGCTGTAAATTCATAGTTACATTATTATTTACCGGCATTTATTACAAAACTATTTATGTTTTAAGTAACTAGTTATATCTTGAGTGCCTCTCACACATTTTAGGATAGTTAAGTGCTTAAAAATAAAACAATAGGCAGCATGTTAATTGTTGCAGGCACCACCATAGGCGCAGGTATGCTGGCATTGCCAATTGCCTCTGCAGGACTTGGGTTTAATACCGCGCTTGCACTGATAATAGCCAGCTGGTTATTGATGACCTACACCGCTTTATTAATGCTAGAGCTCCACCAATACGCCCCTAGAGATGCAACGTTAAACACCTTAGCAAAGCGCTGGTTAGGAAAGCGCGGCCAGTACGTAGCTAATTTTTCGATGATATTTTTGTTTTACGCCCTGTGCGCAGCCTATATAGCCGGGGGTGGCGCGCAGTTGCAGTCGCGTATTAGTAATGATTTGAGCATAAACATAGCGCCCCAAATTGCCTCTATTGTTTTAGCCATTGTAATAGGTAGCGTGGTTACTTTAGGCACCAGTAAAGTAGATAAACTTAACCGCGTGTTATTTACGATTAAAATTTTAGTACTGGGCAGCTTGTTTTATATGCTTACACCCTATGTACAAGGTAGGCACTTACTTGAAATGCCCGTTGAGCAAGGGCTGATTTTATCTGCCTTACCCGTTATTTTTACCTCATTTGGTTTTCATGGCTCTATTCCGTCAATTGTTAAGTATGTGGGGCTAGAAACAAAAGTATTGCGTAAGGTAATGATTGCAGGGGCTGCTTTACCTTTAGTGATTTATATTTTTTGGCAACTGCTTAGCCAAGGTATTATGCAGCAAAGTGATTTACTCAATAGTAATGGCTTAACAGGCTTTGTAGAGAGTGTGGCAAATATTGCGCATAATCCGCAGGTAACAAGCGCTGTTACACTGTTTGCCGACTTAGCATTGGCCACCTCTTTTTTAGGTGTTAGCTTAGGGTTATTTGATTTTTTTGCTGATGCATTTAATAAAGGCGACACCAAGTCAGAAAGAATAAAAACCGCACTAATTACTTTTATTCCCCCTTTAGGGTTTGCGTTATTTTACCCTCAGGGATTTATAATGGCGTTAGGCTATGCAGCCATCGCCCTTGTGGTATTAGCAATATTTTTACCGGTTTCTATGGTGTATAGGCAGCGTAAATCTGGCCCTCAAACGGGATATCAAGTGCGAAGTGGTAATATGGGATTAGCGGTTGCAGGGCTGTGCGGCGTTGTAATTATTGTCGCCCAATTTATGCAAATGTTGGGTTTAGTACCCGCTATTGGTTAATAAAAAACCTAACCCCTTTAGTTTAAAGGGGTTAGTTAAAAATATTAAAATACGCGAGACTCACCACGGCCTGTAGCCTGAGAAGCTGCTTGTAACTCACCGTCTTTATTTACAATAACCTGCAAATCACCAAAACGGCGCTTATCCAGTGTGTAGCCCATTTTTATAAGTTCAGCTTGTGTGTTTTCACTGAGCCCTGCGTGTGTTCTGATCACGTTTTTAGGCCATAACTGATGATGAAACCGCGTGCTATTAACAATATCGTTGGCGCCCATGTTAAATTCAACCGCATTTAAAATAGATTGATACACCGAGCTAATAATTGTTGTGCCCCCAGGCGAGCCTGTGACCATTTTAACGCTGTTGTTTTTGAGCAGTATGGTTGGCGACATTGAGCTAAGCATACGCTTTTGTGGCTGAATTTCATTGGCTTTACCGCCGAGCGCACCAAAGGCGTTCATTACCCCAGGTTTAGCGCTAAAGTCGTCCATTTCGTCATTTAATATAAAGCCTGCACCTTCAACCACAACGCCACTGCCAAAGCTTAAATTAATCGTTGTGGTATTGGCCACTGCATTACCCATTTTATCAATAATAGAAAAATGCGTGGTTTGCTCACTTTCTTTGAGGCCTGGTTTTATGTTTTCGGTCTTTGAAATAGCTGTTAAAGAAATATCTTTACTGCGCGCTTTTAGGTAATCAATATGAGTAAGCTCAGTCACTGGTACATCAAAAAAGTCCGGATCGCCCAAGTACTCTGCTCTATCGGCAAACACACGTTTACCTATTTCAGCAAGTAAATGTACGTATTGAGTAGAGTTATGTACCAACCCCATTTCGCTTTTTTTAAGCTCAAACATTTTTAGCCACTGTAAAATAGCAATTCCGCCAGAGCTTGGTGGTGGAGAGGTTAATACTTCATAACCGTTCCAGTTAGCTTTAATCGGCGTGCGCGACACAGCCGTGTAATTAGCCAAATCAGTTTGGTTAATAATGCCACCGTGCTGGTGCATAAAGTTGGCAATAATGCGGGCCGTTTCGCCTTTATAAAACCCGTCTTGACCGTTATCTCTTATGCGCTTTAAAGTAGCGGCTAGCTCAGGCTGTTTAAAAACCTGATTTGCTTTTATATCTGCAAAATAGTGTTTAAAATTTACATTTATATTTTGTTTGTCTAAATGAGCAATGTATTGTGCGACCCCTTGAGCCAATTTGGGCGGCACTTTAAAGCCTTGCTCTGCTAAGGTAACCGCAGGCTGTAATAATGTTTGCCATTTTAAGGTGCCGTGTTTTTGATGCGCCAGCCACATACCGGCTACGCTCCCAGGTACACCACTTGCGTGAATACCATAAATTGACTTGTTTTTAATTACATCGCCCTTGGCATCTAAATACATATCTCTGTGCGCTGCTTGAGGAGCCGTTTCGCGATAGTCTATAAAGTCGCCTTTTCCCTCTTTTTGTATAAGCATAAAGCCTCCCCCGCCAATATTTCCGGCTTCGGGAAGCGTTACCGCTAATACAAATTGCGCAGCAATAGCCGCATCAACAGCATTTCCACCTTGTTCTAAAATAGCTTGTGCTGTATCTGCACTAAACGAGTCAGGCATTGCGACAGCGCTTTTAGTAACTTGCTCCGCCTGCACGCTAAATATACAAAATTGTGCAATCAACACACTCTTAACAATGAGCCGGCTTGGTCGAAAAAATAACCCCATAAAACATCCTTACTTTATTATTTGAATCTCGCTTGGCTCATTTATGCATACCATAGAATGTTAGGTCAATGTTTATACAAGTAATTTTTTGTATGCTATAACGCCTTTGCGTATAAAACGGCATCCAAATCGCCTTGTTCATCAGTGTGTATATAGTTTTTGACCCAGCTAAACCCCAGCTTTTGCATGACGCTAATTGAGGCTTTATTATCGGCCAGTGCCATTGCTGATAGTGTTTTTATCTCTGGCTGCATTTTTAAGGCGTTACATAATGCACTAGCCGCTTCCGTTGCATAACCCTGTCCCCAACTAGATTGCTTAAAGCGCCACCCTATTTCAATATTTGTAAAATCGGGAGTTTGAGTAAAAAAGTGCATAGGCCTAATCAGCACCCACCCTATAAAAGGGTCCTCTTTTTTAAGCGTGATTTTCCACAGCCCCCAGCCTTTGTTTACATTTTTATAGGCAAGCATTCTGGGGATCCCTATTTCTTTAATTTGTTTTAATGTCGAAGGCGTTCCCCGGTTTATGTATTTCATTACCGCGGGGTCTTGATCTAGTTCATGCAGCAGCGGCCAATCGTGTTCATTCATTAATTTGAAATTTAAGCGTGTTGTTACAGGTGTGTTCATCTTCGCTGTTCTATTATTAAATGGAATTAATTATTTGTCTCTAAGGAGAGATAGCACATGAACAAATTAGCAGGTTTAGCTTTATTAGGCACTTTAATTACACTAACGGGCTGTGAAGATGCTCAGGAAGTACAAGAAGATGCAAAAGATAAAAGCGCGCAAATGCAAGAGCAGCTTGGTGACACATGGAACGATGTAAAAGATAAAGCCACAGAGCTTAAAAATGATGAGACATTAAATGAGTTGCTTGAACAAAGTAAAGCAATGGGCTTAGACATGTACGACGATGGCAAAGAAATTGCCGTTGATGCATGGATAAAAAGCAAAGAAGCAGCCGGTGAATTAACCGAAAAAACAAAGCAAAAAGCGCAAGAAATCGCTGAAGAAATTGAAGAAGCGCGTGAAGAACATGCTGAAAAACAGTAATATTATTGATACTAATTCATTTAATTAAGTAACTTTCTTTGGGGTAAAAACATCGTTTAGTAAGTAAAAAATTGCTATTTAGGTGTTCTTAACAAGCGTTTTTAACGCACTTAGCGTGGGGCTTAGCCCCTTAAAATACTTAATTATTATTGCTAATTAGTATTAAATAGTATTTACAAAAAAAGGCTGCAAATAACATTATTTGCAGCCTTTTTATTTATGCGCTTATTACTATAATTAAATTGCTTCTTCGTCTTCTTCTGCGGTGCGTATACGTACTACCCGCTCAACGTCTGTGACAAATATTTTACCATCACCAATTTTGCCTGTTTGCGCTGTTTTTACTATTACTTCTATAGCGCGTTCAACATCTTCATCGGTTAGCACAATATCAAGTTTTACCTTAGGTAAAAAATCCACCATGTACTCAGCGCCACGGTAAAGTTCTGTGTGACCTTTTTGACGACCAAAACCTTTTACTTCACTTACAGTCATACCCGTAATACCTACATCTGATAGGGCTTCACGTACG
Organism: Pseudoalteromonas sp. S2893; assembly: GCF_005887105.1. Classification (NCBI taxonomy): domain Bacteria; kingdom Pseudomonadati; phylum Pseudomonadota; class Gammaproteobacteria; order Alteromonadales; family Pseudoalteromonadaceae; genus Pseudoalteromonas; species Pseudoalteromonas sp. S2893. The sequence continues at coordinate 9,897 of NZ_PNCY01000031.1, forward strand.
TCGTCTAACTTAAACGGTTTGATGATTGCTTCTATTTTTTTCATGCTCACTACTTATTAAAGCTTTAGTTGCCTCGATTTTAGACAATCATGGAGTTCATAGCAAACAAAGCAATTGAATTCGATGATAAAACAACCAAGCGTGGTATAATTATTTATAAGTCTGAATTATAAATCTTTCTCAACTAGCTATAATAATAACAAATGTAGTAGGTATAAATAATATGAAAAAATTCCAAACCGGTTTAACTTTATTAGAGCTCATGGTGGCAGTAGCCATAGTCGGTATTATCGCCTCTATAGCTCTTTGGGACAGTAGCGATATGCTTGAGGAGAACCGCGCTGAGAATTTCTTGCTTGAACTAAAGCGCAATATTAGCTTTGCTCGCTCACAAGCTGCCAGTACAGATGAAATTGTTGTTTTGTGCCCTACTGGCCAAGGTAAAATTAAAAACAGCGAAGACACTTTCAACTGCAACAAAAAGTGGGACGAGAATAAAATTATTGTTGTATTTATCGATGTAGATAACGATGGGCACTATAACGGCGCTTCCGATACGCTGCTTAGAGTCATGGAAGAAATATCAGATAACGACAAGTTAACCTTTACAGGAAATGAGCGTCGCCTTCGTTTTAATACCAGTGGACGAATTACCACAAACCCAGGTGACTTTGTTTTTTGCCCCAATGGTGGCACTGAAAATAATAAAGCGCTTACTTTATCGCAATCAGGTACTGCTTTTTATGCCGGTGACAGTGCACTTAAGTGCGGTTAAAAAACATACAATTTAGGTTGTCATATTTTTATCATTTACTACACTGAGTTAATACATTTTTTGACTCAAGGCTTCAGGGATGAGGTTATCTACCCAAACTCAGGCTGGCTATACGCTTTTAGAATTAATGGCATCTATTGCTATTGTGAGTATTGTTAGCCAAATTTCTCTATCGGTTTTTCCTGACTTTTTAGCGAAAAACCGAGCTGACAATCATGTTAGTTTGCTGCACAGAAACATTAATTATGGCCGCCTTTACGCCATTGAAAATGGCACTTATGTTACTTTGTGTGCTTTAAAAGATAATCAATGCACTAAAGATGAGTGGGATGGGCAAATGTCGCTGTTTATTGATAACGACAAGTCTACGTCATTAGACACCGACGACTTATTAATAAGCACATTTGAAAAAATCCATGATGCAGATTCTATGCAATACCCCCGAAGTGCAATTACCTTTCGGCCCGATGGCTCTTTAAATGGTTTTCAAAATGGAACATTTATATATTGCCCAAATAAAGATAAAGCCAACCTTGAGGGGCTGGCTTTATCGGTCAGTCAAACAGGCCGTATACGAATTAAATCAACCGACAAATGTCAGAGCGACTAGTTAACCCGATTAAGTTAACCCGATTAAGTTAACGTCCCCAGCAATACTCAACATCTGAATTACCTTTACTGCCTTTTGCGCCTTTATAGCCTGTGTCAGTAATTGTAATTTGCGTGCAGTCACCATCGCCTTTTACAGCACCCGCAATAGGTTTTGCAGTAATTGTAAACGTATTATCGTCATCATCCACATCAATCGACAGCTCAAAATGGCCGTTTTCTGTGGTCTCTTGTATACCTAAGTCTGAGAATGTCTCTGTGTACTCACGATTATCTACAAAGTACTGCTCTTGTTTGTTTGCAGCGTCTAAAAGCGCCGCTGCGGCCTCGGCCCGAGAAGAGCGTTTTACATACTCAGTATAATTAGGCAGTGCTATTGAGGCTAAAATACCTACAATAGCTACGGCTATCATTAACTCTATCAACGTGAATCCGCGTGCTTGTTTATTCATTAATATTCCTTAATCATCAATTTCATCATTTTCTTCACGTTTATAAATATAGGTTTGTTGGGTTTTAAAGCCAAACCCTACACTATCATCGTCATTCACTAATTGTACGGTACCATCTACAACCGTTAAGCCTGGGCCCATTATTTCTACTGGCTTCATTGGGTTTTGTGCATCTTCGCCTTTTATTCCCGGCCCAATTAGGTAAAACTGGCTTTCTTCGGTCACTTCAATGGTTGGGTTATCATCACAAAAGCCGTCGCCATTTCCATCGGCACAAGAGGGGCCTTCACCAAAGTACAATTGTGGTGTATCAGGTACATCATAGCTAGTGGTAAACTTTAAGTCGTCATATACCTTGGTGCCATAATGTAAATGGAACGCATACAACGAGCCGCCACCGCCACTTAACGAACATTGGTTCTCTGTAGAGGTTTCTGATGATGGAGTAAAGCTTGTATAGTAAGCGACACCGCCCACCACTGTGGCTGCTGCTAAAGATTTTTCGCCTGTGCCTAATTCATAGCGCCAGCCTTTAAATTTAGCTAAATCGACTTCTAAATCAACAAACTCATCTACATCATCAAGTGCATTACCAAACGGGTCGCTGTTCATTAGCATTAAATCTGCTGGTTTAATCGCTGTAGGGGCGCTAGTGAATGACTGAGTTACTGTATTTTCATCTCTTATCATAAACAGCTGATCGTCTTCATTTGTACCTGTTGGTTTTGAGCGATTTCCGCTGCCTATTACAATAGCGTCATACGGCGTATCTAAACGTGTAATCACTGTTTCACCATTAATCGTTGTTTCACTTACTTTGCTATAAAGTGTACGTGCCACCAACGGCTGGTAAAAAAAGCGACGGTCTTGGCTTGCTAAACTGCTACCAAGCTCTGCAAGTTTAAAGTGCGTAAAATTACTGGTGCTTGTGCCTGGCATGTCTATACGCCAAATATCGCCCCCGGTATCGGCAGCATAAATTCTGTCAATGTAACCATCGTAATCTGAATCAAGCGTAGAAACATTTGCTGCAATCGAGTGCTTGCCTTTAAATCCATTTTCGTTTGGCGTTAAAGCCCACACTTTTTTACCTGTTTCAGCTTCTACTATATAAATACCGCGACCAACCGAGTCTTCACTTCTTACCACGGCATCTTTATTTGTATCGTACCCTGCTCCAAAGACGAGTAATGGCTTATCACCAAATGCTTTTATGTACGCTATTTGGGGTTTTGACCACGTTTGAGCTAGCTCTTTAAAATCGCCAGTACCGCCTTCTATAGGGTTATCCCATAGTTTTTTAGGCTGATCGGGGTTAGTAATATCAAAGGCGTAATAGTTTTTTCCACCACGGCGCATACCTGCAAATGCCCACACGTCGTCACCATCGCTTGCATCAACAATACCATCGTTAATGCCTTCGTCATTTAAGCTTTTATCACTAAAGTAAACACTGATTGGGCCGTCCATCCCGTAGAGTTTACCGGTGTCTTCATTGCGTAAAGGCTGAATAATATCGTAAAGATCAGAGGGAATGAACGCCCAGCTTTCGGTCACTTGGTTATTGGTATCATCGTCTTTAAACATATGTAAAAAGCCGGCATTAGTACCAATCAATATGCGTATGTCGTCATTGCCATAGTCGATTGCCACTGGCTTAGAATGTAAAGGGTCGCCAAAAATATCGCTGCGTTGATCGGTGTTTGAGCCATCGTTGTCTTCATCGTCAACATCTATCCCCATTGCCCATTTTATATCTGAACTAGCTAGGCTAATCGGGTTATTGGTGACTAAATCTAAAATATCGCTCACAATATTAGTAGTAAACTCAACTATATCGCCTTGCTTATCTGTATAGAGGTTGCGTCTTTCTTCAGCTGGAGTCCCCGTGAGTGTAGCTAAATGATAGTTTACACCCCCTTGTGCAACTAAGTTACCATCGGCAGACTGGCCATCTGGCAACCAAAATGTTTTAGCATCGGTGTCGATTAAACCATCAGAATCAAGCGCTGTATTATCTGCAGAGTCAACTATTTCGCTGCCTGATACTTTTAATTTTTTTAAATTCCCACCCCATCGAGTGTTTGTTTCTGGGTAAAACATGGCAAAGTAAATGGCATCACGGCTACGTGTTTGGTCTACGTTGTTACTTGCTACCGAAGGCGAAGAGAAGCTATCGTTTACTTCACGAATACGAGAAATAGCACTATTTAGCGAGTTAGAAAGCTCATCTGGGGTGCTTGCTGGTAAGTTTTCACCGCCACCCAATAAGGCAGCACGTCTTAACAGTTCTTGCCCGCTTGCACTCATACCTGAACCAAAACCTATAGTGTATAAGCGGCCTGTTTCGTGGATATCGGCAGTGGCAGGGTATAAATCAACGGTAACATCACTTGTACCATGAATAATTTTAGCCATTTGGTGTAAGTAGTTACTGTAATAACTATCGGTATTCCAGTTTAATGGCTCTCCAAAGTACTTTTCGTGTTCATCACTAATATCACTATCGCTGCCGTTATCATTAGAAGGGTCGCCATCAGTCATATAAATAATGTTGATTGAATTATCACAACGAGCCGCTTCAGCTTCACTGTCTGCAAAGGGCGATATATAAGTATAACTTGTTTGGGTATCAACATAATCATAACAGTACTCTTGACGATTTCGCCCTCGTCCGATTGTATAGCAGTATTCTTTCACTACTTGGGTGGTAGTTGTATCTTCTACGCTTGTATCTCGCTCAAAGGTAGAGGCATCTAGGCCATACCCCACCCCTTTACCAGTAATATACAGATAAGCTTCCCATAACGTTTCGGTTAGAGGGGTGCCACCATTGGCTGGGAGAGCTGCGATGGAGCTGCGCACTATAGATGAGTCACTACCAACACCATTTACAACATAGCCGCCCTCAGAATCACTTTTAAATCGCATCAAACCAAAATCAATAGAGTCTTCGTTATCTGATACCACTTTTGTCATGGCATATTGTGCTGCCGCAAGGCGACTATCTGCACATAAGTAGTAACCAGTTTGGTTGCTAAAGCCACAACTATTACCATTAGAGGATGAAAACGCCATACTGCCTGATGTATCAAATATGAGTAAAACCCTTGGTTTCTCATCTAAATCTAAATCATGATTTACATAAAGCTCTATATCTTCAGCAATTGCTGAAGCGCTCAGTGCTAAACCAAGTAAAGAGACCAATGGCTTATTAAGATTAAATTTCATTCTAAATCCCCTTACTTATACTGGCCATTTCTTGAGCTACACCTGTTACAATTGTAAGTTCGTGCTTTGCTTTAGAGCCATATTGAATAGTGGTAGAAACTTGCAGCATGTTACACGATATACCGGCAGTAAAATTAAATCGGCGTGGGCATTCTAAATCAAGCGCCCCCTGATTTAGGTTTACCATTTTGCTTTGCATATCGTCGTGCGTGGCTATTACCATCCCTTCATCATCTGCGCCTGCATGAGTTGATACTTCATCTGGCGTTAAAAAAAACTGATTAGCAGCTCCTTTGCTTGCCTCATCAGAAATCATTCGCTGTACTTCTCCAATGAGCTCATTTTCAGCGACTTCTCGCTCTTGAGCTGCATTAGTAATTTTGATATCTACACTACTGCTGCTCATTAATGTAACGGCAATTCCCGTTACAGCAATAACCATAATAAGGGCTGTAATAAGCACAACACCTTGTTGTTTATTTGCGTGTTTACTTAGATACGCCATAAATTTGCTCCCACGTTATTTAAACGAATTGTGGTGGTAAATACTGTTCTTCTGTAAGTATCGGTAAAAGTGAGCTCTCGGGAGTCTTCATCTTCACCTAAAATATATGTTTGATTTTTTATTTTAAGTCCCGGGTCTGGTTGCAATGCTCTAACTAACAAAAAAACCTGCACTGTTAGAATGCTTTTGCGGTTTTCCCAATCAGAGTGCTGCATATCCTCAATGCTTCGGTACGAATCAACACGACTATCACTGTCTGTATCTAAACCAAATACAAAGCGCATGTTTTCAACGCCCTCCATAATGGTTTCGGCCTTCATGTTGGCGCCATTTAAGCGTTTACGCATTAATGCTGGTACTGTAAGGCTTTTATTATTTACCGTATAAGTTTGCTCTGCGAGGTAATAAACATGATGGCTATAAGGCCACACCGTGGCATTAACGTTTAAACTACCCGCAGCTACAACGCCTCGGGTAAATTCTGCGCTTTCTTGCTCAGCTATAAAATAGTTTTCATCCGCTTGTGTTTCATTAGTAGCGCCATCTACCGTGAGCTGCTCACCTTGTAAAAACTTGATTTGTAAAATGTCAGTCCCTGCAATTGGCTTACTTATACAGTTAAGCTCACTTGTTGAACTGGCTTCTTTTGCATAAATAGTTCTGAAATTGCTAGAGGATGCTAAATCTGGAAAGCTGCCGTTATTAAGCCCTTCGAAGCAATCACCACCAGGGTTAGCTAACGTTTGTGTGTTTGCTGCAGTAAACGAATCATCATAATAAGTTCCCCAAAAGCCTATCTGCTCTATATCACGCTGCATAATATTAATGGCTAAGCGGCCTGACTCTTGTAACTCGCCTATTGTCATTGTGTCTTTTGTGGTTACTTTCATACCAATATAGGTAAACATCACCCCACCTAAAATAAGCCCACCAATAAATAATGAAATCATCATTTCTATTAGTGTAAAACCTTTTTCTCTCATGTTAGCTCCTTAGGTATATATAGCTATTTAATGCAACCAAACGGCGCTTTTTATCGTCAGTACCGCATTTTAGTGCTTTGGTTTCATCATTGGCATTAAACTCTTGGCGGCCTTGCCAAGACACTATTACTTCAATATTAAACCCACGCCCACCCGTACCTGCTGCAGCCGTAGGGTTTATACATACAGTGGCATCATCGAGAGAGCCGGTGTTTTCGCGTGCACGAATGGCGCGTTTCCATTGCTGTAAATCAAGGGCTGCAACTTGCGCTGCAGTGCATGACCCACTAAAACAAGCCGTAGAGGTAGACGTTGATGTTTTACTGGTGAAAGTTTGCGTATATAAAGTAACTAGCTGTGCGGTATCATTTGCTCTAATGCGCTGAATAATATCATTTCCTAACGCCACCGCGGCTGCGCGCTGCATAGAGTCAAAGCTTGCCTGCTTAGCTTTTGCTTGCAGTGCAACTGCGCCTAGTAAGCCAAAGCTTAAAATAATAAACGCAATCAGCACTTCAATTAAAGTAAAGCCTTTTTGAGGTTTTTTGTGAGGTGAATGCATAGTAAAAACCAAATAAATTTTATCTGATTATAAGTTTATGCATTGAAAATGTAGATGCAATATATACTAGGACAAGCGGTTAAATTTGTTGATAAACGGTTAACAGCATCAAACCAATTGAGCTTTGAGGATTAAAGTTACTCTATCTAGAAGCGATTTAATTCCAGCGCAATGCTGCTAATTTAATGGGCTCAATAACGGCCTCTGCCTTACTTAAAAAGCCAAGCAACCTACTACAAATTCAACCTAAAATATAACAGGCTCTAACATAGCGCATTTTTTACTGTTTTTAGCTCTCGCCTACTTACGCTTAATTGCTCCTTACATCCGGCTAGTTCTACGCTATGTACACCAGGGCTTTGGGTATGCAAGGCAACAAGCTTTTGTTTGTTTATGAGCGTATTTCTGTGAATACGTAATAATTGCGTTGGGAAGCGTTGCTCAAGTTGTTTTAAGCTTTGTTCAATTAGGGCCTCGCCCTCTTTAAATACCATATTGGTGTATTTTTCTTGAGCATTAAAGTAATACACTTGATCAAGTTCAATACTTTTTATTGTGCCACCAAGCTGATAACTAATTTTTGTAGATTGCTGCTTTTGCATATGCGCTTTATTTAAACGCCCTACTTGCGCTAACACTTTATTTAATGCCTGTTCAGTAACGGGTTTTACTAAGTATCCTGCGGCACTGAGCTGTAGCGCATCAAGTGCATGCTCGGGGTAAGCCGTTACAAATACTATTGCCGGTGGCACGCTCAGCGTATTGAGTTGCTGCGCTACCTCTAGGCCATTAATACCCGGCATATCTATGTCTAAAAAAACCAAATCGGGATGAACCTGCTTGATAATGGCAAGCCCCTGCGCGCCGTTATCACCTTCGCCTTTAACTAAAATATGCTCGTTGTGCTGCAGTAGCCGCTTTATTCTAGCGCGAGCTAGCGGTTCATCATCAATAATTACAACATTCATTGGGGGTTCTCAAACTGCTTAGGGATCACCACTTTTACTCTAAATATATCCTCTTTTTGTGTGATCGTTAGTTGTGCTTTTTCTTTGTAATATATAAACAATCGTTGGCGAATATTTTCAAGTGCCATGCCGTTATTTGGTCTTTTTAACGCCTCATTATGAGTGATAGGGTTAGAAACAATCAATGTTAAATACCCTGTTGTTACGTGTAGCTCTACACTAATAACGGCCCCTGTTTCACTGGGCTCTACCCCATGACACACCGCATTTTCTATTAACGGCTGAAGGGTTAAGCACGGAATACTAATATCTGGTAAATCAGCAGGCACTAGCCAATTAAGCTTTAAACGACTGCCAAAGCGCCAAGTTTCCAGCGCAACATATTGTTTTGATAAGGTCAGCTCATCTTCGAGAGAAACGCGCTGTCCCGAGCGCATAGCCGCTTGCGACAGCGCCGCAAGCGCAAGTATTGCTTGCTCTGCAGCATCGGCATCATGATGTGTTAGCTCGGCGGCGGTATTAAGGCTATTGTACAAAAAATGAGGGCGAATTCTGGCTTGCAAAGCATCAAGCTCTGCGCGCGAGAGCGCTTTTGTTTGCTGCTCTTTTTCAAAGTAAATCAGTAAAAACTGTACAAATAAAGCCGTGATCAAAAAAACAATTAAGCAGTTTCGTAATACAAAATAAATACTCGTTTCATTATTTGTAATATCTAAAAAGTAGCGGGCACACAGCACACTAAATAGAGCGGTACTGACTAAAAAGGAAATGAAAAAAGCAAAAAGTTGGGTGGTTTGCTGCTTTTTTTGTAAAACACCCCGAAAAGAGTATAAAGCAGAAATACTGACCAAAACGGTCATATGAGAAAATAAACTAATTACGCCAAGGCTCTGCCAGCTATCCCCTTCAACAAAAGGAGCAAACGCTAAGATAGTAGCAACAACTTGAGTAACAATAAGCGTGGCAAGTACCCCGCGCTCATTAAAAAGAGCCGAAAAAAGCAATGTTTCACCTTGCGGCAACTTGCTCATAACGGCTCTCCTTGTAATCTAAATAATTAATTTATATAGATTAACGCAGCTCAACAGGAACGGCAAATACGATATTCTCTTCTTCACCTGGGTTTTCAACTACCTGCTTGCCGCCAAGCTCTTTTAAACGTGCAATAACTTGTTGTACAAGCACTTCTGGCGCAGAAGCCCCCGCAGTTACTCCCACAGCGTTAGTTTCGCCAAACCACTGTGCTTCAACATTGGTTGCATCATCGATTAAATAAGCGGTTGTGCCCATTTTATCTGCAAGCTCACGTAAACGGTTAGAGTTAGAGCTGTTTTTTGCCCCCACAACTAATAGCACATCTACTTTGTCTGCTAAATCACGCACAGCATCTTGACGGTTTTGTGTCGCATAGCAAATGTCATCTTTGCGCGGGCCATCAATTGCTGGGAATTTTTCGCGCAGCGCATCAATTACATCTGCAGTGTCATCTACCGAAAGCGTTGTTTGGCTACAATAAAATAGGTTATCAGCATTTTTAACGTTAAGTTCGGCAACATCTTCTGCGGTTTCCACAAGGTAAATACCACCGTCGTTATTGTCATACTGCCCCATAGTACCCTCAACTTCTGGGTGTCCATGGTGACCAATTAAAATACACTCAATACCTTTACGGCTCGCACGCGTTACTTCCATATGCACTTTAGTAACTAATGGGCATGTTGCATCAAATACTTTTAAATCGCGGCGTTTAGCTTCTGAGCGTACTGCTTGCGATACACCGTGGGCGCTAAAAATAACAATGCTGTCATCAGGTACTTGGTCTAGCTCTTCAACAAATACGGCACCACGGTTTTTTAAACCATCTACTACGTAGCGGTTATGAACGACCTCGTGGCGTACGTAAATTGGCTTTTCAAAAATATCTAAAGCGCGCTCTACTATGCTAATTGCACGATCTACCCCTGCACAAAAGCCTCGCGGGTTCGCTAATAAAATATCCATTAGCCTTGCACCTCAATAATATCTACTTCAAACGTTAAACGTTGACCTGCTAACGGATGATTAAAATCTATAGTAACCGACTCACCTTGTACTTCGCGTACCAGTCCTGGCAGCTCAGTACCATCTGGCTGAGTAAAGGCAATAATTGCGCCGACTTTAGCTGGCGTTTCTACACCAAATTTACTGCGTTCTACATAGTAAATATTATCTGGATTAGGTTGGCCAAAGGCGTCTTCTGGTTCTAACTCAAACGTTTTGCTTTCGCCTGCACTTAAACCTAGTAAGCACTTTTCAAAATTAGCCGTTAAGCTGCCATCACCCATCGTTAACTTGGCTGGTTTATTATGCACCTTGGTTGAGTCTGCGGCAGAGCCATCTTCTAGTTTAATAGAAAAGTGAAAAATAACCTCTGAGTTTTCACCAATTACAGCTTGGCTCATGCTTTATGCTCCTTCGGACTTTCGCCTGTAAAGGCATCAAATAATAATAATGCGGCACCAATACAAATTGCACAGTCGGCAATATTAAATACTGGAAAATGCGAGTTTTTATAAAACACATGTATAAAGTCAATTACATAACCATAAGCAACACGGTCATATAAATTACCAATAGCGCCAGCAAGCACTAACGCATAAGCACTACATAATATTTTATTTGTCGCTGGTAAACGCTTTAACCACCACACTAATAGCGCACTAATAGCAATGGCAATAAAACTTAAAAACCAACGTTGCCAGCCACCCGCTTCACTTAAAAAGCTGTAGGCCGCTCCATAGTTATGTACGTAGGTAATACTAAAAACAGGCAGTAAATTAATCGACTCTTGATAAGCCATGGTATTTACAACAAGTGTTTTAGTGGCAAAGTCTATTACAAGCAGTAATAGACTTAACCAAAGCCACACTAAACCACTTTTTTGGGCTAGTTTGCTCACTGAGTAAAGCTCCTAAGCGAATTGACGCTTTTCACCTTCGCCGTCAACATTGCTTACACAACGACCACAAATTTCAGGGTGTGCAGGCTCTGAGCCTACATCATCGCTGTAATGCCAACAACGCTCACATTTAGTTGCATCTGTGGCTGCTACGCTGATGTACAAACCTTCAATTTCAGTTGTTTGTGTATCACTTGGCTGGCTATCCACTGCAGATACTGTGACCGCAGACGTTAGTAATACAAAACGTAGCTCATCACCTAATGCTGCTAACTTATCAGCCAGTGCTTTTTCGGCGTATAAGTTAACGCTTGCTTGTAACGTTGCGCCAATCACTTCTTCTTTACGGGCTGCTTCTAGTACGCGGTTTACTTCGTCACGTACATTTAGAATCGCTTGCCAGTCATCGTTGCTAAATTGGCTGTTTGTCGGTGCGTGTAAACCGTCGTACCATACCGATGTAAATACGTAATCGCTACGCTCGCCCGGTAATGCTTCCCAAATTTCTTGAGCTGTAAAGCTCATAATTGGCGCCATCCAACGAGTCATTGCTTCAGCAATATGATAAAGCGCAGTTTGACAAGAACGACGTGCATGACTGTCGCTTTTTGCTGTGTACTGGCGGTCTTTAATTACATCTAAGTAGAACGAACCAAGCTCACCTGTACAGAAGTTCATTAGCTTTTGCGTTACTAATAGCATTTGGTAGCTATCGTAAGCTGCTAAAATTTCTTCTTGTAATTGGGCTGCACGGCCAACAATCCACTTATCAAGCTCAACCATATCATCAACAGCAACTTGGTCTGTTTTTGGATCAAAACCACTTAAGTTAGCTAACAAGTAACGGCTAGTGTTACGAATACGGCGGTAGCGATCTGCAGAGCGTTTAAATATTTCATCCGATACCGTCATTTCGGCGGTGTAATCGGTAGAAGCTACCCATAAACGTAAAATGTCAGCGCCAAGTTTATTCATCACGTTTTGTGGTGAAATAACGTTGCCTAACGACTTTGACATTTTGCGGCCGTTTTCATCTACGGTAAAGCCATGCGTTAGTACTTGCTTGTAAGGTGCGTGACCGTTAATAGCAACTGAGGTCATCATTGATGACATAAACCAACCACGGTGCTGATCAGAACCTTCTAGGTATAAATCGGCTGGGCCAACTAACTCTTCTCGTGCATCAACAACACATGCATGTGTTACGCCCGAATCAAACCATACATCTAACGTATCTTGTACTTTCATGTATTGCTTGGCATCTTCTTCGCCTAACAAGGTGGCAGGCTCTAAGTCATACCATGCTTGAATGCCTGATTTTTCTACCAGCTCTGCAGCTTGCTCAATAAGCGCTTGCGTATTTGGGTGTAAAGCACCAGTGTCTTTATCAACAAATAAAGCAATTGGCACACCCCAAGTACGTTGGCGTGAAATACACCAATCTGGGCGACCTTCAACCATGTTCGCAATGCGGCTTTCGCCCCACTCTGGCAACCATTGGGTGTTTTTAATTTCGCTTAACGAGTCTTGACGTAAGTTAGCCTGATCCATGCTTACAAACCACTGCGGTGTAGCACGGAAAATAATAGGTGTTTTGTGGCGCCAACAATGCGGGTAGCTATGCGTAAGCGCATGATGATGCATTAAAGCACCGCGCTCTGTTAGTACGTCAATTACACTGGCATTTGCTTTAAATACATGCTGACCAGCAAATAATTCTGTATCAGGTAGGTAAACGCCATTCGCGCCTACAGGGTTTGCTACTTCAAGATTGTAATTTAAGCCTGCCGCGAAATCTTCTTGACCATGGCCTGGCGCGGTATGTACCACACCCGTACCTGAGTCAGTAGTTACGTGGTCTGCTACAATTACCGGTACATCAAAATCGTAAAATGGGTGAGCAACGTGTAAGTTTTCAAGTGCTGCACCTTTAACATAACCTAGTACGTGGAAATGATTAAAGCCATAACGGTCCATTGCATCTTTAACAAGCTCTGAGCCTAAAATTAAACGTTGCTGTGAGCCTTCATCATCTACTTGTACTAAGGCGTACTCTAAATCTGCATGCACTGCTACCGCACGGTTTGCGGGTAAGGTCCACGGCGTTGTAGTCCAAATAACAGTACCTACACTGCCTTGGCCTTTATGGCCATCGGCTAAATCAAAGGCATTAACAACCGCGTCTTGATCTGCAAATGTAAAACGTACGTCAATCGCTGGAGATTGCTTATCTTGGTACTCTACTTCGGCCTCTGCTAATGCAGAACCACAGTCTGTACACCAATGCACAGGCTTTGCACCTTTATGAAGGTGGCCATTTTTAATAATACGACCTAGCACGCGAATAGCGTTTGCTTCAAAGTCATAGTTCATTGTTAAGTAAGGTTTGTCCCAATCGCCAAACACACCTAAACGTTTAAAGTCTACTTTTTGACCTTCAACTTGCTTTTTAGCGTAAGCACGGCATTTTTCACGAAACTCGCTCGCGGTTACTTTAACGCCTGGCTTGCCTACTTTTTTCTCAACCATTAACTCAATTGGCAAACCATGACAGTCCCAACCAGGCACATAAGGTGCATCAAAGTCAGATAAAGTTTTAGACTTAACAATTATGTCTTTTAAAATTTTATTTACTGAGTGGCCTAAATGGATATCGCCGTTTGCATACGGAGGGCCGTCATGCAAAATAAAGGTCTTTTTACCTTTTTTAGCGCTGCGAATTTGACCGTACAGGTCGTCTTCATACCATGCTTTAAGCATTTTTGGTTCACGTTGTGCCAAATTGCCACGCATTGGAAACTGTGTTTCCGGTAAATTCAAAGTATGTTTGTAGTCGCTCATTAATCCTACTTTCCGTATCTATCGGCTACCTAATTTAAACCAAAACACTGTTTTGCGGCGGCAACATCGGTTGCAATTTGTGCCGTTAACTGTGTTAATGTCTCGAATTTTTTCTCATCGCGAAGTTTTTTTATTAACTCCACGTGCATAAACTGTCCATATATATCTTGTGCAAAATCAAAAAGATGAACTTCTAACAAAGCACGAGTTCCATTAAAAGTGGGCTTGTTACCAATATTGGCTACCCCATAAACGTGTTTTCCAGCAATGTTTGCTTTTACGGCAAACACCCCATTTACAGGGCAAACTTGGCGTTTAAGCGCTATATTTGCAGTTCGAAAACCAAGCTCTCGCCCTCTTTTCCAACCATGTATTACACGCCCTGAAATAGCATAATTATGCCCTAGCATTAACTTAGCATTTTCTAAGTCGCCTGCGGCTAATGCTTCACGTATTAGTGTGCTGCTTACTCTAGCATTTAATTGGCGAAAACTCGCGGTGCTTTTTACATCCATGCCCGCTTGTTTGCCCATGCTGAGCAGTAAATTAAAATTCCCTTGGCGCTGTTTACCAAATTTAAAATCATCACCTACTGTGAGTGCTTTAACGCCTAGCTTTTTAATTAAAATATCACTAACAAATTGCTCAGCATGCATATTGGCAAATTGTTGGTTAAAGCTAATACAAATAACCCGCTCAATACCTAAGTTACTTAGTAATCTGAGTTTGTCGCGTAACCGAGTAAGTCGAGCTGGCGCATTGTTTTTAGCAAAAAACTCTTGCGGCTGCGGCTCAAATAACATCACAGTACTGGGTAAGTTATGTGCTTTGGCATCCGCTAACAGCCCTTTTAACACTTCGCCATGGCCTAAATGCACACCGTCAAAATTACCAATAGTCAACACACAACCATAATGTTGCGCTCGAATATTGTGTATACCTCTAATTAACTCCATGCCACCTAATGCCTTTTTCAGCGAGTATTATTAACGACTTTAAAATCGTTCAAAACCACAGGGCTGCCGATTATAATCTTTTTTTTAGTTTGATTCAGTAGTTGCTACACTTTTTATCGTATTTAGTCTTACACCAAGTAAAAACAGCACCGCAAAGTAACTTATTGCGGCAATTACTAGCAATGCAATTAACAACATTACTTGCTCAGAAAAGTGCCATGTAGCCCAATAATAACGGCTGCTGACGTACCACGTTAGAGCACCCATTACCAAGCTTGCCACTATGCACTTTACGCTAAAGCGCAGGCTCATTGCAGAAAACTGATACACGTTTTCTTTTTTAAGTTGCCTGTAAAGTAAAAAAGCATTGCAGCTGGCCGACATAGACGTTGCTAAAGCAAGCCCTAAATATCCTATAAACGGGGCTAACATAATATTAAATACCATATTAAGCACCAGCGTAATAATACCAATGCGCACAGGTGTTTTGGTATCTTGGCGCGAGTAAAAACCCGGCGCTAGCACTTTAATAAGCATAAAGCTAACTAACCCTACCGAGTAGGCAACCACCCCTAAGCTTACCGCTTTAACATGATCAACATCAGCGTCTTTAAATGCGCCGTGATCAAATAACACAGTAATGATAAGCGGGCTTATAATCATTAAACCAACCATGGCGGGTATGCCTAAAAAAATCACAAAACGCACCCCCCAATCTAACGTATGCTGAAAATCACTGAGCTTTTTACTGCTATGTAATTTAGAAAGTGCGGGTAAAATAACGGTGGCAATACCAATACCAAATAAACCAAGTGGAAACTCAATTAACCTATCTGAGTAATAAAGCCATGCGATAGAGCCCGTCATTAATAGCGAGGCAATCATGGTGTCGAGCAGGAGGTTAATTTGGCTTATTGAAACACCAAATAATGCCGGTAGCATAAGCTTACGCACTTTTTTAACGTTCTCGTCTTGCCACGCCCAGCGAGGACGTGCCAGCATTTTTGCTCGGTATAAAAATGGTAACTGAAACAACAATTGCACCACTCCGCCCACAAATACACCAATAGCTAACGCATACGCCCCCACGCTAAATTTGTCGTGCAATAAAATGGCGCAGGTAATAATTGAAACATTAAGTAATACGGGCGTAAAAGCAGCCACTGCAAAGCGGTTATACACATTCATTACCGCACCGCTAAGTGCTACCAAACTAACAAATAACAAATACGGAAAGGTTAACTTTAATAATGAGCTTGCCAGCACAAACTTTTCTGCATTGGGGCCACCTTGCCACCAATCTATAAACCAGCCAGTACCAAATAACGCGGCAATAACAGGCGAGGCAATAACGCCAAAAATAGTCACACAAAGCAAAATAGTGCCCAGCGTACCGGCAGCCTGTGCTACAAATAACTTAACTTTATCATCGCCATGGTGTTCTTTAATTTCGCTAAGTACAGGCACAAATGCCTGAGCAAAGGCCCCCTCTGCAAATAGACGGCGTAAAAAATTGGGAATACGGTTAGCAAACAAAAAAACATCAGCAGCTGCACTAGCACCTAATAAGTTTGCAACGACAGCGTCTCGTACTAACCCTAAAATACGCGATATCATTGTCATACAACTTACAATCATACCGGAGCGAAATAATCCTTTTGACACCTTAAACCTACTTAAAAACCTTTAGTTAGCGCAATTATGCCACAGTCTTTTTTATAAATCGCTTTAAAGCACTAGGCTGGGCGTCTGTGCTTTGTTACAATAGCGATATTAACTGCTAAAGCGGCAAATTGATGTTCGTTATAAGGAGCAGTTTTTCTTGAGTTGTTAAATTTAAATTGACATTCATGATAAAAACAGGCATATTCCACGGCCTTTAATTTAAGCTTTATTTAAGATTGTTAGGAGCAAACCTTGGCTAACATCAAGTCTGCAAAAAAACGCGCTATCACTAGCGAAAAAAACCGTCAGCACAACGCAAGCCGTCGTTCAATGATGCGTACTTACTTCAAAAAAGTAACCGCTGCTATTGAAGCTGGCGATAAAGAAGCTGCACAGCAAGCTTTCTCTGTTGCTACACCTATCCTAGACCGTTACGCAACTAAGGGTCTAATTCATAAAAACAAAGCAGCTCGTCATAAGAGCCGTTTAGCAGCTAAAATTAAAGCGCTATAATTTGTTTTATGATTAAAAAACCGGCCTAGGCCGGTTTTTTTATATCTAAAATTTGGTATTTAGCAATCCACTAAACTTTAAGCTGATTTAACGCATTACTATTAAAGCTGGTTAAACATTTTCCAAATCGGGATAAAACTTTTTCAACATGGCCGCAATTTTTTTAGGCGTAAATGGCTTAACTACAAACCCCTTAGCACCTTTATCGATGGCTTCTTTAACATTTTCTACTGCTGAATGGGCCGACACCATCACCACATTAGTTTCAGGGTTAATATCATTAATTTGCGCGATTAACTCTTTTCCATCGCCGTCAGGCAGTTCAATATCTAAAAAAATCATATTGTAATTAGCCGCTTGGCATTCGCTAATGCATTGTTTAGCCGTTGAAGCCTCTTTAACGTTTTCTATTCCTAAGTGCATGAGCGTTTGGCTCAAAAAACTACGCACTGTGCTAACATCATCTACTATTAAAATTGATAGCTGCGTATCCATGTATCTTCCTCGTAGGCTAAAAGCATTGTATAAGTTATTATATAACTAGATATTTAATCATTTTATTATAGAGACCTACGCTCAAAAGGCCAGATTTGCTTTATGTCAAACAACACAAAAAAACAATCATTGCTTGGTAAAACACCACAAAAAAGAAAAAACCCTGTAAAAAAGCCCCGCAATAGGCCGCAAACAGCACCGCAATCTTCAGCTAACCCAACATCAACCCCAGCGGAGCAGCCTGTAAAGTCTAAAAAAGGGTTACTTATTACGCTGGCTATCATTTTTGCTGTAGCCATTATTTTTCCAAAACCAACTTTGCTCACCTATAAAAAATTAGGGTTAGTGAGCGAAAGTATTTATTGGCCTGGGGTCTTTGGGTATGGCCGTACATTACTTGATTCAAACTTACACCCGCAGCTAGACGAGAAGCGCAATGCCCTTTATTTATGCGCAGATATGAAGACGCCGCAAAGCTGTCAAAAGTACCAACTAATAAAAAATAATGGCTTTTTTGCAGCACTAGCTAGCTATATTTAGCATTAAAAAAACTAATCTGAAAATTTAAAATTACTTGGTTGAAAGGTGTGCAAAAGATCAACATAATGGCGCTCCTTTTTTCAACAACTGAACTATTGAAACGACCATGCTAAACGAGCTAGATTGGCTTTTAAACACTGTATTACTTGCACTAGGTTTAGGTGCATTCTTTATTAACCACATAACAATACTGCGTGTTGCAGCGATCAGTGCATGTGGTCTGTTATTTTTGTCTTTTAGCTTGGATTTAATGTCGTCGAGTGTTATTTCGAATATGAGTTTAGTGTTGATCAATACATTTTACTTGTTCAAAGTGTATACGTTTGGACAATTTAATGTAACGCAGAGTTAACATTTCCCCTTAGAATATTTTATCGCCCAGCCTTGCTGGGCTTTTTTATTTGAAAAAATTAAAAGGCTTGGGGAACAGATTGAACTAAGATAAAATTTATCTCGTATTAATCCTCATTTAGGTCTTACTATGTCTTTATCTGATTTCGATTTATTTTTATCTTCTATGGAAGATGTAAAACCTATAAACCACGATACTGTAACTCCCCTTGCAAGTAATCCCAGTGCCACTCTTGCCCAACAAGAAAAACGCAAAGCTGCCGAGCTTAGCCTTGCGAATGACGAAAATTACTTACAATCTGAGCATGTAGAGCTTTTAGACCCGCATGCATTACTCAGTTTTAAAAAAGATGGCGTACAAAGCGCAGTATTTAAAAACTTACGCTTAGCTAAATACCAAGTTGATGCCACATTAGATTTGCATGGCCAATTACTTAAAAACGCACGCACAACATTATTTAACTTTATTACTGATTGCCACCAGCGAAACATTCGCGTTGTATTAGTTCGCCATGGCATTGGTATAAAAAATAAAGCTAAGCCCGGTATACTAAAGAGCTATGTTAATAAGTGGCTACAGGCTCTACCCGCGGTATTAGCGTATCATACCGCTTTAAAGCACCATGGTGGCAGTGGCGCAACGTATGTGTTGCTTAAAAAAAGTGATGAGAAAAAGCATGAAAACCGAGAGATCCATGCTAAACGGTACTAATTAACTTATTTTACTAAATACCAGTAACGAAGCGCACTTTAGTAATTGAATGTCCTAATGAAAGGTGGGTACTCTTTAATGATCTGGCTTTATTAGGCCAAAAACAAATTAACAGAGCCCCCTTTTTATAATTTGCCTGCAAATGCACTTATTCACTTTGTGAAGTTTGTGAACTTTTGCTTTGTGGCACTTGATCGGCACTTGCTTGGTTAAACCAAGCAGACACGCCTAGCACTATAATAGAAACCACTACTAAACTTAGTTTTACTCCGCCTTGACTTGATTTCATACGTTACTCTTATTATTTTTATTTTAGTGACTAAACTTCACAATAATTAAAATTACAAATGTTAACAAGCTGTTTGTTAAACTGTTTTGCTATCTATCAATAACCTTTTGTTCTATTAACCCGATTATTTAATGTAAGGCCGCTTTTTAGGCGATTAATATTTTCTGCAATTTGCGCTGTTACGCTATTTAAATCAGATAACGCGGCGCAGTGTGGTGTAATCGTTATTTTAGCGTTATGCCAAAATGGGTGGTCGTGCGGTAGCGGCTCTTGGGTAAATACATCGAGCGTGGCAGCCCTTAACATTTCACTGTTAAGTGCGTTTATTAAATCTTGCTCTACTAGGTGCTCACCTCTGGCAACGTTAATTACACAGGCATGGGCCGGTAACTTAGCTAATAAATCAGCATTAATAATACCCTTAGTATCTTTAGTTAGCGGCAGTAGGCATACCAAGTAGTCAATTGTAGGCAGCATTTCATTAAGGCCTTGCAGCTGAGAATATAGATGCACCTGCTCATCGCTTTTTTCAGTTTTTGACCAAGCGCTTACCGTAAAGCCATTCAGGGTTAGTTTTTTGGCGCACGCTTTACCTAGCTCACCAAACCCTAAAATACCCACGTGATTATATTTATATGCACGCTTAGGTTTATAATTGCATTGTGATTGCTTGACAAAATACTCTTTTAAACGCAGCTTGTGCGCAAGTAAATGGCCTAGCACGTACTCTGCCATATCTTGAGCAAGCTCAGTATCAACAATGCGAACCACGTCTACCTCTTTAGGCAATAAAGACATATTAATACTATCTACACCCGCCCCAAACGATGACACCGCTTTTAAGTTAGGTAATTGCTGCCACAAATTATCTGGTGCATTCCAGGCTAATACAAACTCTACATTGTTGAGCTTTTTACACTCTGGCCATTGCATTATTTCTTCATTGGGTAATAGCTCTTTTAGCTTTGCAATTAGCTTTGTATTATCTCGCCCGGTAATGGCTACTAATACCGACATAGAAGCTCCTAATTTTATTGAATAAATTTTATCTACACTAATAAACAACTGAGCAGCTCGTTATGTGCTCTTTAAAAAGTCACACAACTGCAAAGTAAATGTCACACCCTTTTTTTACTCTAAACAGGATGGCGAATAGGCCAAATTGTAAATGAGGTTAATATGATAAGCGTTGATAAAGTAATAGCAGCAAACTTACCACAATTAGAGAACTCCCCTAAAGTAAAAGGTTTAGTTAAAAAGGGGCTAGGCTACTTATTACATGAACAAGAATTTGTCGCCTTTGGCGATGCTTACCCCCATTTACAAGGGCTAGAGTTTGTTGAACAAGTGCTTGATGAGCTTGACTTTGATACCCGCTACAAACCAAAACAAATTGAAAACATACCCAGCGAAGGTAAGTTAGTTATTGTGGCTAACCACCCCATTGGCTCGCTCGACGCACTTGCGCTGATAAAAGTACTTTCCAGCGTTAGGCAAGATTTAAAAGTGGTTGCCAATCGCATGCTAATGTCGGTCACCCCTATGCATTCATTGCTGTTGCCAGTGGATAATTTATCGGGAACCAGTAAAAAACAAGAATTAAGTAATATACAAAAACACTTAAAAGATGAAGGTGCGTTACTTATTTTTCCTGCGGGAGAGGTCTCACGTTTAAGCCCTACCGGTATTAAAGATTGCAAGTGGAACAGTGGCTTTTTACGCATGGCTAAAAAAGCAAACAGCCCTATTTTACCTATTTATATAAAAGCTAAAAACAGCCCGCTTTTTTATGGCACCTCAATGATTTACAAACCACTTGCGAGCTTATTATTAGTAAAAGAAATGTTTAAGCAGCGACAAAAGTCATTAGAGTTTGAAATTGGTGCTTCCATTCCACCTGAGTCATATTTAATCGAAAACTTAAAAGATAAAGAAATCGTTAATCTCATTCGCAAACAACTTTATCGCCTTACCACTAAAAAGCCCCTTCCCCTTAAAACCCAAACCCCTATTGCTATACCCGAGTGCCGCAAAGAGCTAAAAAAAGCCATAGAGAGTTGTCAGTTATTAGGCAAAACACAAGATGGCATGCATATTCATTTATATCAGTACACTGGCAGCTCACCAGTGTTTAGAGAGCTTGGACGACTGAGAGAAATTGCCTTTAGAGCGGTAGGTGAAGGCAGCGGAAAACGCCGCGACATCGACAAATATGATATGGATTACCAACACTTAGTGCTATGGGATCCTACGCAGCTAGAATTAGTGGGGGCATATCGCCTTGCTTGTGCAAAGGAAATAATAGAGAAACATGGCCGAGAAGGCTTATACACCGATAGTTTATTTAGTTACACACAAGCAATGAAACCGTATTTAGAGCAAGGTATAGAACTTGGCCGCAGCTTTGTGCAACCTAAATATTGGGGGCGTAAAAGCTTAGACTACTTATGGTATGGTATTGGCGCATTTATTAAAAACTACCCGCAATATCGTTACTTATTTGGCGCGGTGAGCGTTTCTAACGCCTTGCCTGAACAAGCAAAAGCCATGCTCGTGCATTACTATCAACATTATTATAAATCAGAGCAACACCTCGCCACCCCCAATAACGAGTTTAAATTAAGCGAGCAACAACTCACTCAGTGTAAAACTGTTTTTAGTGGCAACGATGTAAAAGAAGACTTTGTAGAATTAAAACATGTACTGGCCAATATGGGGGCACAAGTTCCTACGCTATTTAAGCAATATACTGAGCTGTGTAAGCCTGGCGGCGTAAAGTTTTTAAGCTTTAGTATCGACCCCGACTTTAACAACTGTATTGATGGGTTAGTGCTGGTAGATTTACAAAACGTAAAAGAAAATAAAGCCAAGCGCTATTTAGGCTAGTCAAATAAAGCAGCGAGGTGATTCTCGCTGTTTATTTTTATTAGGCGATTACTATTTATGGCTAAAAATTCGCGCTAATAAGTCTGTGTAAATGGCCTCAATTTTAAGTAAATCGTCAACCGGAACATGCTCGTTTACCTGATGAATGGTACTATTTTTAACACCGCACTCAATAACTTGGGTATGCTGGTTTGCAAAAAATCGGCCATCAGAAGTACCGCCACTGGTACTTAACATGGGGTAACTCCCTGTTTGCGCATAAATGGTGTGCTCTAACTGCTGCAATAAACTCCACCCGTTTGTTGGTGCCGTATAATAGGGCTCACACGCTCGCTCCCATTCAACCTCAAGGTGCTGGGCGTATTCACTCAGCGCCGCTGATATACAGTGCTTTATTGCATTGCTTGTATAACCATGGCTATATCGCACATTAAAGGTAATTTCGCATTCACTAGGCACTAAATTATCAACAACATTATTTATATTAATGCCGGTCACTTGCAAGGTGGTTTTAGAGCTTGGCTCATCGTCAGGCCATGTTAAATTACTTAAACAATTTACAATATTACCCGCAATATGCGCAGCATTTATAGTGTTCTGTGGGTAGGCAACATGTCCGGCCTTGCCGTGAACTTTTATACGAGAAGAAATAGCGCCTCGGCGACCATTTTTAATTGTATCGCCTACGTGTGTAGAGCTTGTCGGCTCACCAACAATACAGCCATCAAGCTGTATATTATTTTTTGCTAAACGCGCGGCTATTACCTCTGAGCCAAATACGGCCTCTCCTTCCTCATCGGAGGTAATAAGCCAGTAAAAACGCCCTTTTTTACTTTTAGTCTCTTTTAATAGTGCCTTAGTAGCACCAAGCATAGCCGCCACGCCGCCTTTCATATCGGCAGCGCCGCGACCATACACGGCATTATTAATAATATTGCCGGCAAAAGGCGGGCTTAGCCAGTTGCCCGACTCTGCGGGCACAACATCAATATGCCCAGAAAACGCAACACAAGGTCCTTCTTGCTCAAAACTAACGTAGGCAATTAAATTGGTAACGCCTTCACAAATAAACTGCTCACAGTTAAAACCAAGCGCAGTTAACTCATTGCTAAGCCAATCTATGGCACCGCCTTGGTTAGGCGTTACAGACTCAAACCTAATAAGCGTTTGCGTATTTTTTACCACCGCGCTTAAAGGCTCACTTACACTGTTTTGCGATACTTTTGCAACAGACATAACAACACACTCAATAACCATAAGAGAGATTATTAAAGCGCGAGAATATGACCAAATAATGGCAAAGTTAATACAGTGCGATGACCGTTAAATATATAACTGTGTCAATTAATTAAAATACTTTTTGCACTGACTTTAATCTAAATCAAGAAAAGGGTTCACATACTTCAAACATTTTTGAAACTTTGATCTAGAACAGGTTTTCAACGCTCGGAGATTGTAATAATAGCGTCAATCAAAAAGTAGTTATTGGAGCACAACATGAAAACCCAAATCAGCATTGCATTACTTACCTCTTTACTTGCTATTACCCCTGCAGCGCACGCTAACCTTAGCGTTAATGTTGGCGCTATTAATGTAAATCCAGATAACAGCAGCTCGGCAATTAACGAAGCGCCAACCCTGGGTCTTAAAGGCGACTCTGACACGCAGCTAGGTATTACAATCGATTATGCATTTAACGATAAGTGGGTGGTAGAGCTTATTGCCGCTACGCCGTTTTCGCACGATGTAAATGGCGCGGGTGGGTTAGCTGGCAATAAAATTGCCGACATCAAACAGCTTCCGCCATCATTGGTTGCGCAATACCACTTTTTAGATACAAGTTACGCGCTACGCCCGTTTATTGGTTTAGGGTTAAATTACACCACCTTTTTTGACGAGCAGCCTTCTCAAGCGCTAAAAGCAACCCTAGGCACTGATGATGTTGAAGTAAAACTCGATGATTCGTTTGGCTTTATTGCACAAGTAGGCGCTAACTATAAAATCGATCAACATTGGGGGCTACATGCCATGGTATCAATGATTGACATAGATACCGATGCCACAGTGTATGCAAACGGTGCAAAAGCCCTTACATCAACCGTTGAGCTTGACCCTGTCGTTGCCATGTTTGGTGTAAGGTACAGCTTTTAATTAAGTTTGCAGCGCCTATGTTCTATGTGTTTAAGGCCGAAAGGCCTTATTTTATGAAAATTATTTAGGAAGGTTATTCACCTTTTTTTGCTCAAGCATTTCTTTCCAGTGCATAATTTCACTTGGCAAAATAGGCGCAACACCATCAAACTCGGCTACTTCAAGCATTTCTTCAATACTCACAATGCCTTTTTTGTTTTTAAACACACCGCGCACATACGCTATAGCGTGCAGGCCACGCGCAGAATGAAACTTTTGTTCAATGTAAAAATATTTATGATCCCACCCCACCAGCTTGGTACTAATGGTATAACGCTGCATAGGTTTAATATCGCGAATATAAGTTATGGCTGTAGCATTAACAATAGGAAACCAACGGCGCTTCATTACTTGTTTTAATAGACCAATTCGCTCAATCATCCAAGTGCGCGACAAGTCCATCATAGCCAAATAACGCGAGTTTGTTAGATGCAGGTTTATATCGCAGTCTGTTGGTAGCGCTTTGTAATCAATATCGACAGTATCAAGTAACTGTTGGTAGTCGCGGTTGCGCTTAATTTTAAAAAATAATAAAAGAAGTCTAATATATAAGTTCACGAGAAGGTCTTACCAGTATAAAGTTAACTCAGTGTAACATAGCCACTTGTTAAGGCGAATGTTCTGTTTTAATCTCAAATTATAAATATAAAAAAGTCATAGTATGAAATATAAATTAGCGACACTTTTCACAACCAGTTTATTATGCATTAGCACCTGCGCACTGGCCGATTTTACTATTAAAGGCCCAGGCACGGTAACTTACCCAACAGGTATAGAAAAAACCTTTAATTTTGGCTTTGCATGGCAGCAGCAGCTTGGTAAATTTTCGATAGGTAGCAAAAGCTACAATATGTCGCAATTACCTAACTCATACTCGGTGGCAATCACTTTAGCTAAAGACGATAGCCAAGTGTGGGTACAAGAGTTTAATAATGGCTTTATTGAAGCGTTTGATTGGCAAATAGGTAAACATACTGTCAGTTTAAAAAAGCAGCAATTTAAAGACCCCGTAAAAGGCAATTACGTGATTGAGCTTAATGGCCGCAGTTACTTTTTTACTCGTAATAACGCAAGCATAGTGATTAATTTTGATGAAAATGGCATAGAAACAATCGCCATTGATGGGGTTACTAAAAACATGGGCACTAAGAGCTAGTGCCCAGTAAAGCGGCTATTAAACTTTAACAGTTTTGCGATTAATACCGTAATCTCGTAGTTTATTTGCCACTGCAGTGTGGCTAAGCCCTAAACGCTTAGCTAATTGTCTTGAGCTTGGGTAAGCCGGATACAATTTACGTAGCAAGGTTGCTTCAAAACGTTTTACCGCTTGATCTAACGACCCTTCAAAGTCTGATTCTAAATAGCCTAAATCATGGGTAAAGGTGGGCAATTGCAAATGCTCTACACGTAGCTCGCTATCATCAAGTAACGACACCGCCCGATAAATTGCATTCTCTAGCTGGCGCACATTACCTGGCCACGGGTATTCTTGTAAAAAGCGTAAGCACTCTTGTGATAAAAGCGGAATTGCGTGGCCGTTTTGCTGTGCGTACTTTTGAATAAAGTGCTCGGCTAATGGGCCCACATCAGCTTTACGGTCTCTCAGTGGTGCAATCTCTAATGTGAGTACATTAATTCGATAGTATAGGTCTTCTCTAAATACGCCCTCTTGCACCATCGCGGGTAAATCTTTTTGTGTGGCTGCAATTATACGCACGTTTACTTTTACTTCGTTTTCGTCGCCCACTTTTCTAAATGTGCCGTCTTGTAAAAAGCGCAGCAGCTTTGTTTGTAGCTGTGTAGACATTTCGCCGACTTCATCTAAAAACACAGTACCGCCATCTGCTTGCTCTAGGACCCCGCGTTTAGGTGCGGTGTTTTCTTCATATCCGGCGTAACCAAATAATTCAGATTCAGCCACATCATCGGGCAAAGATGCGCACGAAAGTGCAATAAACGGCTTAACCGAACGATTAGAGGCATAGTGGCACGCACGAGCAAGGAGCTCTTTACCTGTGCCAGTTTCTCCGGTTATTAAAATGGGTGCTTCTAGCTGCGACATTTTGCGTGCTTCGCGCACTACCCGGCGCATAGCAGTACTAAAGTTGTGAATTGTTGCAAAGCTCTCTTGCCCGTAACGTCTAAAGGCACTGACCTGCTGACCAAGGCGGCTTTGCGATTTTATATTTATAACCGCACCAGCTAACACATCACCTTCACCACCTTGCGGGACGGCAATCGGTAAAATATCGGCAATAAAGTCTTCACCGGCAACATCTACCCGGGTTGTTTGTCCAAGTACTTCTTTGCCTTCTAACCAACGCGTAAAGTTAAACCCTTTTAGTAGGTTATTAATATTGGCCCCTACCACTTCTTTTTCGCTCAACTGTAGGTCTTTACAGGCTGCGTCGTTACACAAACGTACCCACCCTTTTGCGTCAATCGAGATAACGCCATCGGGAAGTGCACGCAGCAGTGTATTTAATTCGTTATGCTCTCGCTCAGAGGGTAAAAAGGCGGTTGTGCGAACATCATGTACGCCATCAATCAAACGAATAGAAGGCATAATTTTTTGAAATTGCTCAAATTCAATTTCAGGAAAGCTTACATACATACGGCAATTTACCGAATCAACCTCAATCCCTTTTAAGTCAACATCGTAGTTTACTAAAATATTTAGGATCTCTTGGGCAATACCTACACGGTCGGCACAATGAATATCTAGACGCATACATCCTCGAATAAGGAAAAACTATATTAGCCGAATAATACGCTAACTCCGTTATTCAATACAGTAAATTGTAAACAAATTTGGACAAACCACCGTCTTTATCGCTGTAAACTCACGCCTATAAACATCAAACTGTAATAACGTGCAGCTTAAAACTAAAAAACGCAGCGTGTAAGCTGCGTTTTAAAAGGGGTCGTGCGTATACGCAATTAATTTTGCGGATATGGGGTCCAGTCTCCGCCATCTAATTGAATATAAGGGCGCTTATTAACATACATCATTATTGTGTCGGCGTTTTCGGCTACTTTAGGTGCACGAGGCAGCGTATCAACTAAGTCGGCAATATTGCCATTACCTGCAAAAAAGTTTGTGCTAAGCACGCCACTAATTAGCTCCGATAAACCAAAGTAACTTGTTGATTCGCTAACAAGCGTTTGTGAATAACTTTGTACATTTTTACCAATAAACTTAATCGCCACCGGAACAGATACAATACTTGGGCTTGGTATCTCACGAAGCCCAGCAAATTGCACTTTATCGCCTTTTAATGCTGCGCCGTGTTCAGGTACTATCATCAGCATGACATTACGGCCACGTTTTTCTAGGTTTTTAATAAACCCGTTAATATCGTTAAATAAGTTTTTATGTCTAATTGGGTAACTTTCAAGGCTACTCATGCGGGCTTGATTCGCTAGTTGATTGCCATCATGCAAACTGGTGGTGTTGTAATACATAGCACATGGCGCGCAGTCTTCACCTTTTTCATTTAACCATGAGTTTAGTACTGCCCCGTCTGAATAAATAGGCTTGTTGTCAAACCCGTATTGAGCAACAGGTAAGTTAGTTATATCGTAAGGCTGCTCATCTATTTTACCAAACTTTTTCACCAAACCTTTAAACTCATCAAAGTGGCCGTCGTGGTTCATAACCACATTGCTTTTGTAACCTAAGTTTTCTAAATTTTTAAACAAGTGACACTGCTCTGGCGCATTTTCAAATAAGGCAGTTTGGCTTGTTTGACCACAACTTGCTCGTAGCAGGCGAATTGCAGCAGGCCCAGAGTAAGAAGTAGCCGAATTAAAATCAGAAAACACCACATCAAAATCGCTATATAAATCATCAAGGCTTACGCCAATGGCCTCTAGATCAGCCACGGCCATCGAGCAAATATTTAGTACTATGACATCAAATAACTCGCCATTATATTGCTGAGGGAATTGGCTTGCTAGCAAACTTTGCTGCTGATAAAACTCTTTTAATTGCTGATCAGGCGATTTTGCTTCTTGCGTTACCACTTGTGCTTGTGCACGAGGCGCTGCTGTTTGAACATTATTAGCCGCCACAGGCTGTGTAATTAAATTATCCTCGTTGTTTGTCCCCTGCCAAGTTACAAACATAAGCCCAACTATTGTTACGGTGGTAAAGCGTATCCACTGTGAGCAATACCAAAAGCACACAGTAATAACAAACAGTGCCAATAACATATCAACATTAATAACCCGCGCCATGAGCTCTAAAAAGTAGCCAAAGCTAAAGTCTTGCACGTTACCAGCTTGGCGTGTTAAACGGTCTATAGGGGGCAACCACGAATCTTTATAAAGTAAAACAATGGCCATTACTGCGCCTAACCAATGTTTGGCTTTATTTAGTAAAGGGTGCGTGTAAGAAATAGCAAAAAAAGCAGCCAGCGCTGCATTTGCTAATAAGCCAAAGTCGATTGCACCATAATAAAAAAGTGCAAACTTAACTAAAAAATAGAGGTTCCACACCCCTAAGCCTGATAATTTCACTATTTACCCTTCTTTATTCTATTTGGTTTGTAAGGTTCGAGTACTTCATGTTTAAACGTAAGCTGAGCATAGTATTTTTTTATTT
Source organism: Pseudoalteromonas sp. S2893 (assembly GCF_005887105.1). Classification (NCBI taxonomy): domain Bacteria; kingdom Pseudomonadati; phylum Pseudomonadota; class Gammaproteobacteria; order Alteromonadales; family Pseudoalteromonadaceae; genus Pseudoalteromonas; species Pseudoalteromonas sp. S2893. The sequence continues at coordinate 38,964 of NZ_PNCY01000031.1, forward strand.
TTTTCAGTATCAACGACCCCGACATACATAAAAATACGCCAACTAGCATCGCTAAAATTGCTGTAATCAATAATTGATTAATACTCATACGTTACTCTTTATGGCCATTTTGAACGGCACGGCATCTGCGCGCTCGTTTTTAGTAAACTCTGGTGTTTCTAAATCAGCTGCAACACTTGGATCTATTTTTTGCGAAAATTTATAGCTTTCATTCTCTGTTAATTGGGCAGAGTAATCGGTTATATCTTGGTCCGCATAATAACGCCTAAGCTGTTTACATTCTTGCTGAATATAAAAATGATCGGAAATAATATTTTGCTGCGCAAAAAAATCGTTTGTTTCTAATTTAAACAAGTGCTTTATCGCGTTGTTTACATCATTTTCGCGACACGCATGTAAATACAAATACACGGTGTTTTCTACCAAACTGAATACGTCGCCCTCACGCTTTATATGAAATAAATGCAATGGGTGGATAGGATCAATCCGAGGCAAAAGCTCTAATTTAACCAACACCCCGCTTACCCCTAGATTTACAGCTGAGTCACTGTGAACTTCTACCTGTTTGGTAAATTCTATAAAAGGCAGGTAACCTTTAGAAAAGGTATTTTCGGTAAATTGAAGTACATGTTCAATAGAAGGCGGTAACGGTCTTGAAAATTGAAACCCTTGAATTGACTGCACCTGTGAGAGCAACCTAGAAGGCTCTGAAAAACTATACAAAATAAGATTAACACCTAAGGTCAAAAATAAGCATTCATCTTGATGGCGGATCACCCCATCAACGTTCTGAATCACTAATTTAAGCCAGCGACCACAGTTTTTTCTCAGCTCAAAACATTGCTTGGCAAGCAGGGCTAAATCGGTATAGCGCGAAACTGCAAATACCAATGTTGCCGCCTCTAATTTAGGGCCTTGAGAAAAAAGCGCATTGTTGTCTTTTATTATTTTATATTTTGCAGGAAGCTTGGTCCCTTCAGGAATAGCTCCTTGTACAATCCACACGTCGTCTTCATCTGCAAATACACCCGATGTTGAGGTTTGTTGTTCCGTAATACTATTTTGCTGCACTTTAAAGCAGCCATTTTCAATCATTAATGGATACTGTACAGAGGCGATGATACCTGTACTGTGATGCCAATAATCGTACTCTAGTACGCGCACTGTTGAATCATTTTCAACATATACCAACCCGTCGAGGTCCGAATTTAACCGCCTTAATAAAAAGCGATAGTTAGTCACCTCAGGGCCAGAAACTAAAAATAAGACGGTCGCTCCTGATTGTGTACTAAATTTTTTATAGGCCTGAACACTTTGAATCAGTTGCTTTTGATCCAATGAGGCTAAATCAGTCGTACTAAAGTGAACAATGACCAATGCGTTATTTAGCTGTTTATAAGCATTTAGCTCTTTTAGGGTGTTGTTAATTATTTGTTGCTTTGGCCAATCCCGCGTATCTGCCGAAAACCTAAACGGATGCACTTTGTGTTGGCCAAATGCATAATTTAATGCATCGCTAAAAGGGCCTTCAAAAAATATTTCTATTTGAGAAGAAACAATATAAATATCAGAGGCTGAGGGTTTATTAATTGCATGTAATGCCAGTTCAGTAGCAAAATTGTCTAAAGGGGCTAAAATTGCATATAACGATGCAGGTTTTAGCTCTGCAGCAGAGGGCTGCAAGCCTGAAATGTTAAAGTTTTGCACTGAATTTAGCCTATAAAAAATACTTTTTTACTAGTTTTACCCGCTATTCTATATATAATAGACAAATATTGTCCACTTTAAATAAAAATAATAAACTTCACCATAAAGGCAACAATGCGTAATTTAACGACAAAAAGCTCTGAAACCTTAACATCAAATGACATTGAGAACCTTGCACGACGTTTTGGCGGCAAAAGTGAAGATTACGTTGAAATTGTTAATAAACAAAAAAATAAACAAACAATAAAAAAATACGCATTACTGAACGAAATACACCGAGCAGTAAATACGTAAGTACTAATTAAAACGACAGGTAAACAACCCTTTGCAAAGAATTTTTCTAAAAGGCATTAAAGGCGGCACTGGCGCTACTTCTATGGTTGCCAATTTAGCCTGCGTATTAAAAAAGTCGGGCTCTGACGTTATTGCTATAGATTTAGATTCTAAAAGCGATTTGGGCCTGCACTTTGGCCTGCCTTGGCAGTACAACCACGGCTGGAGTAACGAGCAGGACTTTGAACAAGCACTTGAGCACTTTCATCAAGATAGTGATGGCATAGTGTTTTTACCTTTTGGCGATAAAAGTGTTAGTACCGCCGCGTTATTCGATTTTATTAACAATTGCAATAAACTGGATTATAACAATAATGCTTGGCTTCTTTTTGATTGCCCTGCACATATTGATATCACCCACTATCCGCTCGATAAAAACGACATAGTAATTGAAATAGTTAATTGTGATGCTATTTGCCACAGCTTAATTTATAAAAAACTACAAACGTTAAAACACACTGACAACCAGTGGAAACACTTCTTTTTAGTCAATCGTTATAACTCTGCATCAACACTTGAGTTCGACCTGTTTTCTTTATGGCAATCTACCTTGCCGCTTATGGCGCCTTTTTTTATAAATAGTGATGAAGTAATTAAAGAGTCTACAGCCTATAGAAATGTAGCGCTTAATTGTGCGCCTTACAGTGTTGCTAACGATGACTTTGAAACACTTGCCGGCTGGCTTGTAAGTAAATCGGCCCTGTAGTTATGAGCTTTTCTTTATTTTATAAGCGTCCAATACACAGTACTTTGTATTTACTGTTAAGCATTATTTTTACTGAAAAACTTGTACGTTATATTTTATTTAAGTTTCATAGTTATTTTAACCAGCACAAAGTAAACGTAATAGAAGCCTTTTTAATGCCTTTTATTACGCTGATTAGTTCATTGTTTATCAATATAAAAGACCACAAAATTAACTTTGAACTTATTTTATATGATTACTACCCGCATCTTCGTTTGCCGTACCGCACGTTTATTTATTCAAATATTTTGCGCTTTATCATTCAAAGCGCTTATTTGTTATTTTTTAAATACAAACCTAAAAATAACTCTGTAAGGGAGCGGCTATCAAATCAGTTTTATAATGGGATAAGTTATTCACTTAAACAGTTGCGTTGGTTTGACTTAAAACTAGGTAGATTACTAAAGCGTTTGTTATCAAAAAACGTTAAGGGTCCTAAAAAAAGTGCTTTTAAAACCATGGCTGACGCTAAGATTTGGCAAAATAAACTAATAAAATATGTGGTTGTAGCCTTTATATTGTTTTTACTGGCTATTTTTATAACCATTCCGTTTAGCCTAGAAGCGCAAGCCGTGTTTATTAGTTTTATTTTGATAGTGGCATACGGGCTTAAACGCGTTAAAGGACAAATGGCCACGATTGTAATGATCACCCTATCGGTAACCACTTCATCGCGTTATTTATGGTGGCGCTACACAGAAACCCTCAATTGGGATGACCCTGTTGCGCTTACGTTAGGCGCAGGCTTGCTGCTGGCAGAAACCTATGCGTGGCTAGTGCTCATTTTAGGCTTTTTTCAAACTATAAACCCCCTTGAGCGTAAACCTGTTCCGTTGCCAGAAAACACCGACTTATGGCCAACAGTCGATGTATACATTCCTACTTATAATGAACCATTAAGCGTTGTACAACCTACCACGCTTGCGGCGATGAGCATTGATTGGCCTGCTGATAAGCTCAACGTGTATATTCTTGATGATGGCAAACGCCCTGAGTTTAAAGAATTTGCTCAAAAAGTGGGGGTGGGTTATTTAACACGGCCCGATAATAACCACGCTAAAGCTGGTAATATGAATAGTGCCATGCGCTACACTAACGGCGACTACATTGCTATTTTTGACTGTGACCACGTACCTGCCCGCTCATTTTTACAAATGACCATGGGCCAATTTTTAAAAGACAGCAAAGTATGTTTAGTGCAAACACCGCATCACTTTTTCTCAGCAGACCCGTTTGAGCGTAATTTAAATAACCACAGCCAAATCCCTAATGAAAACATGCTTTTTTATGGGTTGATCCAAGATGGTAATGACATGTGGGATGCCACCTTCTTTTGTGGCTCATGCGCTGTTTTAAAACGCGAAGCACTCGACAATATTGGTGGCTTTGCATTTGAAACGGTAACCGAAGATGCCCACACTGCTCTGCGTATGCAACGTGCCGGTTATAAAACTGCTTATATAAATATCCCACAAGCTGCAGGCCTTGCCACCGACAGCCTCTCTGCACATATTGGCCAGCGTATTCGTTGGGCTCGGGGTATGGCACAAATATTTAGGCTCGATAACCCAATTTTAGGTAAAGGGCTCGATATACCACAGCGCCTGTGCTACTTAAACGCCATGCTTCACTTTTTATCGGGCATTCCGCGTATTGTATTTTTAACCGCACCACTGGCGCTCATATACTTTAATGCTTACATTATTTATGCGCCGTTTTTAGCTATTTTTATTTATGTAGTGCCTACACTCATACAAATAAAAGCGACCAACTCACGAATTCAGGGTAAATATCGCTACTCTTTTTGGGGGGAAGTGTATGAGTCTGTTCTTGCCTGGTACATATTAAAGCCGACAACCGTTGCGCTAATAAACCCTAATAAGGGTAAGTTTAACGTAACAGAAAAAGGCGGCTTAAATGATAAAGAGCATTACGATTGGGGTATATCTAAACCCTACTTGGTACTTTTACTCATAAACTTAGTTGGCATGCTTGTAGGTGTTTTACGCTTAGGCTTTGGCGATCCGAGCCAAGTGGGCGTTTTGTTAATCAGCATGGGCTGGGCAATTTATAATATTATTATTTTAGGCGCTGCGGTAGCCGTTGCTGCAGAAGCTAGGCAAGTAAGGCAGTCACACCGTATTAAGGCAAACTTTCCGGCGGGCGTGCGCTTAGCAAATGGGCATACGTTAAAAGTTAAAATTACCGATTACTCTGATAATGGAGTGGGTATTGAAACAGAGCACGCTCATTTGTGCCGAGTAAACGACAAAATAGAGCTATTAATGAGCCGCGGTAATAAACAGTTTTCGTTTACAACATATGTATGTAACACCCGAAACAAACAAATAGGCTTAACGTTAAAAGATCTCTCGCTCGAAAAGCAAAAAGCATTTATACAGTGCACCTTTTCAAGAGCGGATGCGTGGCTGGACTGGCAAAATAATTTTCGTCATGACCGCCCTTCATATAGCTTTAAAGAAGTACAAAAAACAAGTTTAAGAGGATTTAGCAATTTATTGTTTCATGCTCCTAAGCCATTACAACCCTTTGTAAAACTAATGACAAAAATTGTTGTATATATAAACTCTTTCACCCCTAAAAAACCAATAGTGCATAATAATTATGATTAAAAATTTGCTTAATACATTTCTAATACTGTTTTTAACATGCAGTGCTTACAAAGCATGTGCTATTGAGCCAATGCACGATAAATCTGTGTTTATAAATGGCTACCCAGAAAGCGCCAACGTATCTAGTTTAAGATTAGACTTTGCTGCTTTGGGCTTTAATGGCTACAAGCTTGATGGCATAAACAACAACTCAAGAGTGGATTTTACCAACCGCATTGATAAATTAAGCACCGATTTACAGCTTAATTTTTCTTACACAAACTCGCCATCATTGATTGCTAACGTGTCGCATTTAAAAGTGTATTTTAATGAAAACTTAGTCACTGTACTGCCCATAAATGAGCAACTAAGTGTGGTTAAAAATACCGTTAACCATAGCCTAAAACTCAATGCTAAGTATGTACAAGACTACAACCAAGTACGGTTTGAGCTTGTTGGTTATTATGATTTACGTTGCCAAGATTACTTTAGTCGCTCTATTTGGACCGAAATTAATAAATCGAGCAATATCACGCTCAATCAAAAGCAACTGGCAATAGATAGCCGTTTAGAATATTTACCAGAGCCCTTTTTTGATGCCAAAGATTACAATAAGTTAAGCTTACCGTTTGTGTTTGCAAAAACACCTAACACCAAAACAATTGAAGCGGCTGCGACTCTTTCAAGCTGGTTTGGCGCGCAAGCTGACTGGCGTGGTGCTGATTTTCCGGTGGTGATTAACAAATCATTAGATACGCACAGCGTGGTTTTTATTACCAACGATTCAAAGCCTGACTTTTTAAAAGACTATCCCGATGTGGAAAAGCCAACCGTTGAGATTATTTCAAACCCACTACATAGATACAGTAAAATGTTGCTTATTTTAGGGCGTGATGAAGACGATTTAAAAACCGCCGTCACGGGATTGGCCTTTGGCCATAAAGTCATGACCGGCAGAACAGCTAGCATAGAAGCAATTAACCAACTACCGCTTCGCAAGGCGTACGATGCCCCGCGCTGGTTACGCGCTGATAGAGCTGTACACTTTGACGAATTAATTGATTTTGACAATCAGCTACAAGCACAAGGGTTAAATAACGGCCCCGTAAAATTAAATGTGCGTTTTGCTCCAGATTTATTTACTTGGCGCGAAAAAGGCATCCCCATTACATTGCAATATCGCAGCACACCCGAGAGCGAGTCTTTGGACTCTCGGTTAAATATGTTGATTAATCAAAAATTTATTAGTGGATATTTGTTAGATAATGACGACTCTGCACTCAATACTACAAAAACATTATTGCCACTTATTGCCAATACCGATACTACACAAAACGCAGAAAACTTTTCACTGAATGGCATAAACCTAGCCACTCGGAACGAGCTAAACTTTGATTTTAGATTTGGTGTGCTGAAAAAAGGTGAGTGTGCAATAGCACCACCTGGTGGTGAGTTTGGTGTTATTGATGGTAATTCTAATATTGATGTAAGTGGCTTTGATCATTACATTGCCCTGCCAGATTTGAATGTATTTGCGAACAGTGGCTTCCCGTACACCAAATATGCCGATTTACAGCAAACACTTGTATTAATTGACCCGCAACCTTCTGCTAAAGCGTTAACTTTGCTGTTTAATCTTACCGGTCATTTTGGTGCAATAACAGGGTATCCAACCCACAGAATGACAGTGGCCCATTTAAATGAAAATGTTGATTTAGACGACAAAGATATTTTAGTTGTTGCAAAGCCTGGCAGCACAGCTCAGCAACTAGATGAAGATGCGCATACAAACGTACTTTTAACCAATAACCAACGTGAAATAAAGCAAGCAATTTACAACGGTGCATACGATGAGCAAGCCACAGATAAAATACAAGTGAGTGTAAAAAGTAGCGGAGATATGGCGGTAATTACAGCTTATCAATCACCTTTTGATTCTGAGCGATCTGTTGTGTCACTTAATGCCACCACTGAAAAAGCCTTTGGCTTGATTAATAAAACCCTTATGGACTCGCAAACATTAAGCCAATTAAAAGGCAGTGCTGCGGTTATAAACTCACAAGGCGTTAAAACAATAAAAACCGAAGAGCAATACTTTGTCGGTCATATTCCTGTACATACGCTGGTATGGTTCCATTTATCTGACCATCCATTTATTTTAGCTCTGCTTTCAATATTAACGCTGTTACTAATTTCATTTATTTTATGGCGATTACTACAAGCACTCACCCATAAGCGTTTAGCTGAAGGAGATGAATAATGACATTACTTAACCGAGCATTATTAGTAGCCGCTTTTATAAGTTTTTCTGTGTCAGCGCAAACGCAGCAGTGCGAGCCTTGGCAGGGGTGGCAAGTATTTAAAAATCACTTTATTAGTGATGAAGGCCGCGTAATAGACCTAGGTTCAAAACAAAATATTACCACCTCAGAGGGGCAATCATACGCACTATTTTTTGCGCTAGTAGCAAACGATAAAGCCGCGTTTGATACCATTTTAGATTGGACGCAAGACCATCTCTCTGAAGGCGATTTAAGTACACGTTTGCCTGCTTGGCAATGGGGTGAAACAGGCAATGATACCTATGGGATTTTAGACTCAAACCCAGCATCAGATTCTGATTTGTGGATAGCATATAGTTTATCGCAAGCAGCTATTTTATGGGACGACCGCCGCTATAGTATTTTAGCTGCTGTATTAGCGCAGCGTATTATGCGAGAAGAAACCGCCTATATTTCAGGCTTAGGGCTTACTTTATTACCCGCCCCTGCTGGGTTTGAATTTGAAAATAACACCTATAAACTCAACCCTAGTTATTCACCGTTATTTATTTATCAGCAATTTAGCAAATTATACCCGCACTCACCTTGGCAGCAATTACATGAAGCGTCTGCAAAGCTTATTTTGGATACAGCTAAAAACGGAGTGAGCCCTGATTGGGTGATGTATAGCCCAGCAAAAGGTTTTTATTATGATAAAAAAGCAACCGATTTAGGCAGCTTTAACGCCATTAGGGTTTACTTATGGGCCAGTATGATGGCGAACGATGCGCCTTACAAAGAACAACTAAGCGAGCAGTTTACCCCTTTTGTTGAGGCTATAAACAGCCGTGGCTACGTTCCTTTAAATACCTATGCACGCTCTGGCAAAACCCAAAAGCGTGGCCCATTAGGCTTTAATGCTGCCCTACTGCCCATGCTAAAAGAAAAAGGCGATGATTCTTTGGTTATGGCCATTCAACAAAAGTTAATGGTCGATAAGTCATTCACACAAACACGCTATTACGACAGTGTATTAAACCTGTTTGGTAGTAGTGCGCTTAATAAGCGCTTTTTAATAACAGCAGACGGGACGCTCAAGCCAAGGTGGAGCACTGAATGTCGTTAAAATGGGCTGTTGTTTGTACGTTAGCAGTCAGCGCAAGTGTGCATGCTAAAACAAATAATGACATTGATACACACTCTGTTGAGTGGCTTTTAAGCCAAATCAATATTGGTGAAGTGCAAGAAAATAAAGATTTAATTGCCGATAGCCTACAAAAGCTATTGGCCATTGCCCCTAATCGAATAGAAAGCCAGTGTGCGCTTGCTCGTTTTGAGTTTGCCAATGGTAAGGCTATACAAGCAAATCAAATTTTAAGAAAAATTGACGGTAACAACACACGTACCCACCCTTGTGTAGAACAGTTACGATTAATTGCTAGATTAGAAAACGAAGACAAAGCAGATATACAACAAGCTAAATTACTTGCCCGTGCGGGACGTTACGAACAAGCGCGATTAATTTACAACAGGCTTTTTAAAAACTCCTATCCAAGCTTAGCGTTTGAGCTTGAGCATTTAAGTTGGTATGCACAAGAGCAAAGCCAATGGCAAAATGTAAAAAAAGGCTACGAAAGGCTACTACGCAGTTACGAGAACATCGGCGTGGTAGATATTGCATATGCGCGCCACTTACTCAGAAATAACCCCACTGATAGCACCGCACTAACTATTTTAAGTAAATATGGTGCCACCTCTCGCTACAGTAATGAAGTAGAAGCAATCTGGTTAGGTGCTTTATCTAACATGCAATTAAATAGCGCTACAGAGAAACAATTTCAGCGCTACTTTAGCGTGTATCCGTTTAGCAGCAAAGGCGAATTACAGTATCAAGATTTCAAAAAAGATTTAAAAGCGCGACAAAAACTATTAGCTAACCCGGCCTACCAACTATGGCTTAAAGGTGAGGCGTTACTTGAAAAAAACAAGCTCGTTGCCGCAGAGCCGCTTTTACTAAAAGCGCTCAAAGGGCGCCCTAACGATGGCGCAATTATGCGCAGCCTTGGCACCCTTTATTTGCGTATGGGTAAAAATCAAACGTCTTATAATTATTTTACTAAGGCGTATTCGCATACCGCCGATTTTGCCGAGCGAGAAACGCTAAAAGACTTAGCCGCCACTGCAAAGTTTTGGCTTTACATACGCCAAGCTAAAGAAGCCATTAATAATAGTCAGTTTAAAACGGCGTTGCTTAAATTAAATTTAGCCGACACACTTGAGCAAGACCCTGCTAGCGTTTTGTATAACCGCGGATTGTTACAATTTGCTCAAGGTAATTATTCACAAGCGGCCGCTATTTATCAAACCGTGTTAAAAAATGATCCGCTTAATAATGGCGCTCTAACAGGGTTATTAGAAATTGTTGAATTGGATAACAATGAGCAGTCGTTAATCAAGTTTTATAATGCTTTATCTCAGTCTCAAAAAGCACAACTTAAACCTGTGTATGCGGCAACGTTAAGTAGCCAGCTTCGCGAAAAAGCACGCCAATATAGTGATGCAGGCGATACAGAGCTTGCTGAGCAAACCTTAAAAGAGGCTATTGAACAGGCCCCTGAGCAGCCTTGGCTTTATTACGATTTAGCGTTTATTTATCAACAAAACGGGTTAACTAAAAAGGCAAAAACGTTATTTAATAATGTGCTTTGGCAGTTTCCGCTCAATCCACAGTTACGTTATAGCCATGCTTTATTTTTACGCTCAATTGATGATTATCAAGGCGCTTTAAACACCTTAGAGTATGTGCCGGTTAATGATCGAAATGACGACATAATTTCTCTTGAGCAACAACTTAGGCTCAACGAATCTCTTCGACAAAGCGAGCGACACTTAAATACCAAAAATAGAACCACGGCTATTTTTCATTTAAGTAATTTAGAAGCGCAAAATTTAACTCCAGTAATGAAAGCCGAGCTATCGCGTAGCTGGTATCAAATAGATGAGAAAAAACACGCTCTAAAGTTAATTAATACTGCATTAAATACTGAGCCTACTTTATCACCTTATTGGCATATGCTTTACGCGCAGTGGCTATTAGAACAAAACGAGCGCCCTGCTGTAGAACAATGGTTTTCTCATTACAGCTTGCCTAATAATGCAAGTGCTGGCGAAGTAGAACAGTACGTCAATTTATACACCACGTATATTAATCAGTATTACGAAGGTGGCGAATTATTAGCAAAGCTTAACCAGCTTGATCAAAAGTACCAAAGTACACCCGCCATCACCACGGCATTAATAAATGCTAATTTAGCTCTGGGGCAGCAAGAGTCAGCAATTATTGTTTATCAGCAAAAACTGAAAAACAATCAGCCAATTGAACCTCAAGCTATGCTTGCAATAGCAAAAGCTTACAGAGAATTAGGTAACGACTTTCAGGCAAAAGAAGTCACTGAGCGCGCAATAACGCAAACAGATGATCAGCAAGCCTACTTACAACGCCAAATAATGGCCTCGTTAAATGACTTTAACTACGCAGGTGATGCTTTAGTTTTAGCCAATCAATTAATTGCTAAATCACCCAATGATAAAGAGCTTAGTTATTTGGGCGCTGAAGTTGCTCGAAATTTTAATGAACAAGACCAAGCTAAGCAATGGTATTTAAAAACGCTATCAAGCGAGCAACGCCTAAACGATGAATCGTTTTATAAACAAATTGCTCGCATAGATGAAAATGATGCGTGGTATATTAATGGCGCTAAGCGCGAGCTTATAAATGAGCAAAGCAAAAACCAAGCATACATTGCTATTGGGGTAAACTTTAGTGGCCAAACAAGCACCGAAAGCGAGGCGACTCTTGGCGCAGGCTTAGTACCTATTGAGGCCTACTTTCCACTTTGGCAAGGCCAAGGGTTTATTAAAATAGACCCAACCACTATTAGCGCACAAACAACTCGCTTTGATGAGCAATTTGCTGGTAGCCGCTACGGCCAAGGTGCACTTTGTATATTTACCTGTGCTATTAATGAAGTAAGCCCTGAGCAAGATGGGGTCGACATAGGTATTGGGTGGCAAAATGAAAATTGGCGTGTTGATGTAGGCACGACCCCACTTGGCTTTTTAATTGAAGACATAGTATGGGGTGTAAATTACGCCAACAGTATTGGCGACTTTGGTTATAGCCTAGAGCTCGAAAAACGCCCTGTAACAAGTTCCGTGCTCTCTTATGCTGGGCTTGAAGATGTAAATACCGGTGAAATTTGGGGCGGCGTGCGCTCAACAGGCCTAACTGCCAACCTATCTCATGACTTAGGTGGCGATTGGGGCTTTTGGTCAAGCGCCGACTTTACGCTCTATAAAGGGCAAAATGTTAAAGATAACCAACGCTATAGAGTAATGGGCGGGTCTTATTATCGCGTTATTAGTAATCAAGAACGCGAATTTACCGTCGGCGCAAGTCTATTACATTGGGCATATCAGTATAATTTAAGTGAAGAAACATGGGGCCACGGCGGTTACTATAGCCCACAAAACTACGTTGGGTTGTCGGTGCCTTTAAGCTACGATGCGCGCTGGGGCGATGACTTTGTTTATCGCTTAAAAACAGGGATTTCGTATTCGCAAACAAAAACCCAGGCCATTGATTTTTATCCTAACGATACTGACTTGCAGCTACAAGCCTACGATAGAGAAGCGATTACCGGGGTAGACCCAGTATTTGAGAGTGATGACAGCTCTGGCGTGTCATACAATCTTGAAGGAAGCTTTGAGTACCGAATAACACCGCATTGGTTTTTTGGTGGTTATTTAGCCATCGATCGCGCTGACTTTTACGAACCAAACTTTGGCCAGCTCTATATTCGCTATTACTTCAATCCTGTGTACGGGACGTTAGAGTTTCCTGGCACCCCAATTATTCCCTACGCAGACTTTTAACGCAGTGCAAGGTGATACATCGCGAATGCTTCCCCTCGCACTAAGGTATATGTATACTTGAGCGCAATTGTAACTAGGATAAGGGTGTGTCTCTTACCTTGTGGTGTTACTACCATTTAGCAAATCATTATCTTAGCTACAAATAATATACAGATGGTCGAGCGTTTTAGTGCCCCATGGCACAAAACAGCTAAAGCAAAAAATTATAAGGCCATTACAACAATTCTTAAAGTTAGGAAGTAAATATGAGTTCAGCTCCAGATAGTGGTTGGTTTGGCCACCCTAAAGGACTTTCGACATTGTTCTTCACTGAGATGTGGGAACGAATGAGTTACTACGGCATGCGAGCGATGCTCGTATTGTTTATGACAGCAAGCCTACAAGAAGAAGGCCTTGCCTTTACGGTTGCATCAGCTGCTGCAATTTACGGTTTATACACAGGTGCCGTTTATTTCTTAGGCTTACCGGGTGGTTGGCTAGCGGATAGATTATTCGGTGGTCAAAAGGCCGTATGGTACGGCGGTATCATCATCATGTGTGGCCATATTATTTTGGCCGTGCCTCATGAGTATTCATTTTTTATTGGTTTGATCTTTGTTGCTACAGGTACTGGTTTGCTAAAACCAAATATCAGCGCAATGGTAGGCCAGTTATACAGCGATGCTGATGAGCGCCGTGATGGCGGTTACGCTATATACTACATGGGTATTAACTTAGGTTCTTTAATTGGTTACTACGTATGTGGCTACTTTATGGAAAACGTAGGTTGGCACTGGGCATTTGGTGCAGCTGCTGTGGGTATGGCTATTGGCTTAATCCAATATAAGCGTACGCTTAACAACCTACCAGAGCACAGTGCATTACCGGCTAACCCATTAAGCGCTAAAGGTGCATCTCGTGCATGGTTTGGTATTGCTGCTTTTGTTGTTATTGCCGCTGGTGTGACCGCTGCAGCAATGACGGGCGCAATTATTATTAACCCAACTGTTGTAGCAGGCTACACAGCTGTTGTGTTTACTATTATATTCTTTATTTATTTCGGGGTTATTTACTTTACAGGTAAATTAACAGCGGGCGAAAAACAAAGAATGTGGGCACTATTTTTAGTGTGTGTTGCCTCTGCGTGTTTTTGGTCTGGCTTTGAGCAAGCGGGTTCATCACTAAACCTATTTGCCCGTGATTACACAGATCGCCTTATAGGCACTTTTGAAATTCCAACTACGTGGTTCCAATCTTTAAACTCACTATTTATTATTGCTTTATCGCCATTTTTTGCCGCGCTTTGGATTAACTTATCTAAAAAGATGGTATCGCCTACTTACAGCGTAAAATGTGCAATGGGCTTAATTATTATGGCTTCTGGCTTTTTAGTTATGTTTATGGCCGCTCACTACGCAGCTGAAGGCTTAAAAGTAGCGCCATACTGGCTAGTAACAACCTACTTTTTACATACAGTGGGTGAGCTTTGTTTAAGCCCTGTAGCATTAAGTGCGGTAAGTAAACTTTCGCCGCGTCGTTACACAGGCCAAATGATGGGTGTATTTGTATTAACTTATTCAATTGGTAACATTATTGCTGGCTTACTGGCTGGTAACTTTGATCCAAATAACGTTGAAGAAATCCCTAACTTATACTTACAAATTGCCTTATTTAGCATTGGCGTAGGTATTGTTTTAGTGCTTATGAGCTTTAAAGCGAAAGTATGGGAAAAACAAGGCCTAGAAGAAAAAGCTGCATAATATTGCACGTTTAATTACGCGTAATACTAATTATAATTTCCCCCATAGCCGCTATGGGGGAAATTTTCTCAAATTTCTATATCACCTCGCTGTAAACTGGTATCATCTGCTGATTAATTTTTAACTAGTCTCAGGGACGCATTACATGCGCTTGTTAACTTTATCTCGCACCCTATTTTTAACCTTAAGCATTCTTTTATTATCTGCCTGTGGTGGTTCAGACGATCAAGTTACAACTAACCCTAATGATCCCGTTGAGCCTGAGCCTAGCGAGTTAACCGTATCTACAACTACAGGTTTAGATGTCAGCCTTGATGAAGGAAGCTTTTTACTGACTGTACCTGCCAATGCCGTCTCTCAAAACACTGAGCTTACCTACGAAAAAACAGTATTAGATGATGCAAATGCACTACTAAATATTATCTCAGATATACACCTACTCACCCCAAGTACGCTTTCTTTTAGTAACCCAATAACAATTACCATAAAAATACCTGATGATTACCAATTAGGTGGCCAACTATTTATTGCTAGACAATCTGGCGATGGCTGGGAAGTTATTGATAACTCTTTTGTTGCAGATGGTTTTGTAAGTGCGCAAGTAACAACACTGGGAACCTTCGCTATTATGATGCAGCGCAATGAGGCCTTTGCAGCTATAGGCCCAACATGTGATGCCACAGCCACAGAGCAATCGGTTAGATTTGTTCATGTTGCCGACCTACATGCGCGGTTCGGTTATGAGGAGCAATACTTTAGCCGCATAAAAGCCTACTACAACCAAGTACTTGCACAAACGCCGCATACCCTTTTTACCAACGGGGGTGATGACTACGAAAAAGGCACTGTTGCTGAGCAACTATCACAAGGTAGCGCTACAGAAGAAGCCATTAAAGCCATGCAGTTTGATTTACGTGTGGTAGGAAATCACGACTATGCATGGGGGCCAGAAAAATTATTAAGCTACTCGCAAGATGATAACGCCATAGTACTTGCCAGTAATACACGCTATGAAGGCGAACAATTACAAGATTTTGCCGCTGTAGGCTTTGCTAAAGTACAAGTAGGCTGTGTGACCTTAGGTGTCTTTGGTATGACCTCAGTACCTTGGAACGAGCTAGATGAACCGATAGATGATGAGCCTATAC
Source organism: Pseudoalteromonas sp. S2893 (assembly GCF_005887105.1). NCBI lineage: Bacteria > Pseudomonadati > Pseudomonadota > Gammaproteobacteria > Alteromonadales > Pseudoalteromonadaceae > Pseudoalteromonas > Pseudoalteromonas sp. S2893. Next base: position 54,444 of record NZ_PNCY01000031.1, read on the forward strand.
CTGACTTTATCAAACAATTTAAAATGAGCTGGCAGTGGCAACAAATAGCACAAAGTATAGTAAACCAATACCAAGGCGATGTTGACTACATGGTAATGCTAAGCCATTTAGGTGAAGGCTTAGACATTGATATGGCAACCGATGTAAGCGGTATTGATTTAGTGTTAGGCGGTCATACTCATGGCGGTGAAAGTTATAATACGCTCGAGAACGGCGCTGTGGTTATTCAGCCAGATTTTTACGCCAAAGGCATCACCGATGTTACTCTTACGTTTAACTTGCAAGATAAAACATCGCCAACAATAGATTACAGCACGATTGAAACTGACAGCATCAGCGAACGTGATGAACCAACTAAACTGGCAATTGATGAAATTATGGGCCGCTATGCGCCTGATGCAAACACAGAAATTGCTATTTCTGAAAACTACCCAAGTAGTTTAGAACTTGCAGAAATAACGGCTTTAGCTGCAGCCCATGCAAGTGATATAACGGCGGCCTTGCTTAACCCAGAATTAGTACAAACAAGGTGGACACCAGGGACCTTAACACAAGAAGACTTTCATAAAGCCTACTATGTTGAGCGTCAGCCCTCTAACACTCCTGGCTTTAATTCGTTATATAGCGTAACGGTTACAGGTAGCGATTTAAACACCATGTTTGCCAGTCAGCCAAATTGGTTTTTACTCAAACCAGATGATATACAAGCTGCGAGCACTTACCAGGTTGCGTTATTTAAAGGCGCAGCACTTAATCCTGAACTATTTTTTAGCGGTGTTACCTTTTCAAATGTAGAAGCTATTGACGAAGCATGGTGGTTACTCGATCAATATGCGCGTTTTAGAACAAGCCAATGCTTATACCTAGATACCGATAATCAACTCTTTTCATGTAATGAGCAAAGTAATGTCACAGTGTGGAATTTTGACGATGCAAATAGCCCTTTGGCAGCAGATTATGGCCCATCAGTATTGAGCTATTTTGACCCAGAACAAACAAACTGGGGCCCCGAAGAAACGCAATATAATACAACTCAAGCACTTGGTATTGCTGATTTTGCTGATGGCAGCTCAGGTGTAATGGCGTTTTCACGCCACGCCCCTACCGAGGGGTTATTAATAACCTTAAATACACCTGCCAATGGTGATTATGCAAGTGAAGGAATGGTTTCTGATTACACCTTAGTAATGGATTTATATTGGCCAGAAGAAGGCAAAGATATTTATCGCGCTATCATGCAAGCAAACACACAAGATTACCTCACTGATGATGCCGATATGTTTATCGACCCAACCGGCGGTTATGGTAAATCAACCAGTGATAGTGGTTACTTTGGACAAACAGAGCCTGAAAACTGGCACCGAGTTGCATTTGTATTTTATACCGCCCCCAGTAATGGGGTATTTGAAGTGTACATAGACGGCGAGCTTGCTGGTGTTAAAGAAGACGGTGAAATAAATAACACCTGGGCATTAACGTCATCTGTTTTACTCTTTACAGATAACAACTTTGAAACAGTGCCAGGTTATTTAAATTCACTTTTATATGCTGGGCGCGCCCTGACTCGAGACGAAATTAAAAGCATGGGCAGTGCACAATCAAAGCTGACATTTACCCCTACAACACGGGTATTAAACCAAGCTATTGAGCGCCATTACCAAGCAGCTCCAACCGTAAAACCTAACCTTTGGCTCGAGCAGCGCAACACGTTTTTTAACAACAGGACACAAAGCGTAAACAATTAAATACAAAAAACATTACGTAACTACATTTTTAAAAGAGGTTTTATTTTTATAAAACCTCTTTTTTATTTATTTATATCAATACCTTAAACTTTAATAAACGAAAAGCATCAAGCTAATACATGCTCGTTTACCCTAAAGCGTAAGGTCTAAACCTATTGACTAAGTAAACGTCTTATTAAATTTACAGTTTGCTCGAATGCTAAATCTGCTCCCCCTCTTCCCCAAACTTAAAATCTAGTTGATTATCTAGCTCAACACGACAACAACACATAATCGCAGTAGCAATATTTATTGCAGGAGTAATAAAAATGAGTGAAGCAAATAATCCACTAGGTTTAGTTGGTATTGAGTTTACTGAATACGCAACACCTGATACAGACTACATGGATAAGGTGTTTACTGATTTTGGTTTTTCAAAATTAAAAAAATTTAAAGGCAAAGATATTGTCTATTACAACCAAAACGACATTCACTTTTTACTAAATAACGAACGCGATGGTTTTTCTGCTGAATTTGCAAAAAGTCATGGCCCAGCAATTTGCTCTATGGGTTGGCGCGTTGAGGATGCACAGCATGCATTTGAAACAGCTGTAGCACGTGGTGCAAAACCCGCAACCGACTCAACCCATAAAGACTTACCTTACCCCGCCATTTACGGTATTGGCGATAGCCTGATTTACTTTATTGAGCAATTTGGTGATAAAGGGTCTATTTATGAGTCTGACTTTGAAGATTTATCATCACCTAATGTAGTTGAAGATAAAGGCTTTATACGTATAGATCACTTAACTAATAACGTTTACAAAGGCACTATGGAAACATGGGCAAACTTTTACAAAGACGTGTTTGGTTTTACAGAAGTACGCTATTTCGATATTAAAGGTCAAAAAACAGCGTTGCTATCGTATGCATTAAAATCACCCTGTGGCACCTTCTCAATTCCTATTAATGAAGGTAAAGGCAATAACAACAACCAAATTGACGAGTATTTAGGCGAATATAATGGCCCTGGTGTACAACATCTCGCGTTTTTAACTGACGATTTAGTTAGCTCGCTTGATAAGCTTGATAAATCGACCATTGCTACTTTAGACATTATTCCTGAGTATTACGACACTATTTTTGACCGTGTGCCGTGGGTTGCAGAAGATAAAGAAAAAATTCGCGAGCATCAAATATTAGTCGATAGCCAAAGTGAAAACTGCTACCTATTACAAATTTTCTCTAAAAACCTATTTGGACCTATTTTTATAGAAATGATCCAACGTGTAGATGATGGTGGTTTTGGTGAAGGTAATTTCCAAGCATTGTTTGAGTCAATTGAGCGAGACCAAGAGCGCCGCGGCGTTTTATAACTTTTTTGAGTAAATTAAAAGCAGCGATCTTCGCTGCTTTTTGTCGTTTTAATATTTAAAAAGTAGGGTGCAAGATACAAGTATGCTTAAATAAATGCATGCACCCAACATCAAACCTAAAGGATAAGTAATGAGCCAAATTAACGAAACCCACGACATTAATTTAACTAGCTGGGTAGAGTCGGCCAATATTAAAGGCTGTGACTTCCCGATTCAAAATTTACCTTTTGCAGAATTTCGTACTAAAAACACAAATGAAGAATTTAGAGGCGGGGTTGCTATTGGCGATCAGGTTATTGATTTAGCAAAATTGAGCCACTTAAACATTTTTACCGGTGATGCTAAAACAGCCCTAGATGCAGCAAGCGAATCAACACTAAATACATTTATGGGTTTAGGGAAGCAATACTGGTCAGCACTGCGCTTAGCGCTTTCAAAAGCATTGCGTGAAGGCGCACAGCAACAAAAAGAAATGCAAAGTACCCTTATTGCGCAAGCTGATATAGAGTTTTCGCTGCCGTGTCGTATTGGTGATTACACCGACTTTTATACCTCAATTTACCATGCAACCGCCGTTGGTAGCTTGTTTAGACCAGACAACCCGCTTTTACCAAACTATAAATGGGTGCCGATTGGCTATCATGGCCGCTCTTCATCTATTGATGTATCGGGGCAAACATTTCACCGCCCTAAAGGGCAAACTAAAGCGCCCGATGCAGATACCCCATCATTTGGCCCATGTAAACGCCTAGATTACGAGTTAGAGCTTGGTATTTACTTAGGCAAAGGCAATGCGCTGGGTGATGCTATCGCCATTGAAAACGCTGAAAACCATGTATTTGGTTTTTGTGTATTTAACGATTGGTCAGCACGAGATTTACAAGCATGGGAATACCAACCATTAGGCCCGTTTTTAGCTAAAAACTTTGCATCAACCGTATCGCCTTGGATTGTCACCACTGAAGCACTTGCACCTTTTAGAACTAGCTGGACACGTGATGAAAACGATCCACAGCCAATGCCGTACCTAGAATCTGCCGCTAATCGCGAACAAGGTGCATTTGATATTCAAATGGATGTTAAAATTCAGACTCAAAAAATGCGTGATGAAAACCACCAACCTACGCAGGTCTCTGCCTCAAGCTTCAAACATTCATATTGGACTGTGGCGCAAATGGTGACCCACCATACTGTAAATGGCTGTAACTTTATGCCAGGTGATATGCTCGGCTCTGGCACGCAGTCAGGCCCTACACATAAAGAAGCGGGCTCTTTATTAGAGCTTTCTCGTGGTGGTAAAGAAAAAATAACCCTGAGTAATGGTGAGCAACGCAGCTTTTTAGAAGATGGCGATAATGTAATTATGCGCGGCTGGTGTGAAAAACCAGGCTATGCCCGTATTGGCTTTGGTAGTGTAGAAAGCACAGTATTACCTGCTAAATAACTTATAGGTTATTGATATGTCCTAAATAAGCAAACACATTTGAGGACAACACATAGCAAATAAAAAAGCCACCTAGTTAAACTAGGTGGCTTTTTCGTATCTAAAGTACGGGTTGATTAAAGGTCTTTTTCAACCTCATCAAATAGCGCAGTAATATTTTGCGCTGGCTCTTTCGTCGCTAAGCTTACAACGACAATTGCAATACTTGCTAAAATAAAGCCTGGTACAATTTCGTACATGTAACTGCTTAAGCTTTGTCCATCAATCATAAATGGTGAGTAAATCCAAAACAGAACCGTACCAGCACCTACAACCATACCTGCTAGTGCGCCTTCAAAGTTCATGCGTTTCCAGTACAGGCTAAATAAAACCAGTGGGCCAAATGCCGCACCAAAACCTGCCCATGCATTACTTACTAAGCTTAATATTGAGCTATCTCTATCGTACGCTAAGTAAATAGCACACAAAGCGACTGCTGCTACACTAATACGCCCTACAGTAACAAGCTCTGTGTCGCTTGCTTCTTTGCGTAAAAACGTTTTGTAAAAATCTTCAGTTAACGAACTTGAACTAACAAGTAACTGCGAAGAAATTGTACTCATGATTGCAGCTAAAATAGCCGCCAATAAAAAACCAGCAATTAATGGGTGGAATAATAACTCAGAAAGAATTAAGAAAATGGTTTCTGGGTCTTCAACAACAATGTTGTTTTCGTAAGTGTACGCGGCACCAAATAAACCAGTACCCACAGCACCAATGGCTGCAACTATCATCCATGTCATACCAATACGGCGAGCCGTTGGCATATCTTTTACGCTACGCACCGACATAAAACGTACAATAATATGAGGTTGACCAAAGTAGCCTAAGCCCCATGCCATTGCCGAAATAATCCCTAATGCAGAGCCTGCACCTATCCAATTAAGCATATCGGGGTTAACGCTATGAAGTGTTGACTCTAGCGGTTGATCTAATAAAGAGTAAGCAACGGTCGGTACCAGTATCAAGGCAATAAACATAATACAGCCTTGCACAAAGTCAGTTAAGCTAACTGCTAAGAAGCCACCAAATAAGGTATATAAAACAACAACACCAGTGGTGATGTATAAACCCATTTCGTAACTTAAGCCAAACGAGCTTTCAAACAATTTACCGCCTGCTACAACACCTGATGATGTATAAAGCGTAAAGAACACAATAATTACTACCGCAGAAACTACACGTAAAAGGTTTGATTTATCATTAAAACGATTAGAGAAGTAGTCTGGGATTGTGATTGAATCGTTTGCTTTTTCAGTGTAAACACGCAAACGAGGCGCAACTAAAAAGTAGTTTAACCACGCACCAATAACCAAGCCTATTGCTATCCATGTGCTACTAAAGCCAGTAACGAACATAGCGCCAGGTAAGCCCATTAAAATCCAACCGCTCATATCCGATGCGCCAGCAGATAATGCTGCAACACTTGGAGATAAGCTACGTCCACCTAGCATATAACCCGAAACATCACTTGTAGACTGTTTGTATGCATAAAGTCCAATGCCAAGCATGACTATAAAATACAATACCAGTGAAATAATCATTCCTGTTTCCAAATTCGCCTCCACAAAGTTGTATAAAACAGGCTTTTAATCCTAATAATGACTCTTAAAATATTATAATAAAGACACTATTGGGGTAAAAACCATCCGTCTTGACTATACCATGCTTAAAGGTGATAACTCCAACTTGTTACACTGAAGTGAACAAAAAACAGCCGTATTGACTATTTAACCCTCAAACACCCGATATACGGTAAATTTATTTACATATATAGCTAATATTTAATAACAATTCATTAAATCAATAATAATTACCTAATGCTATTTCGAACGTTTTGCCATATATTATAGCCATTGCTAATAATTATTATTTTGTACGGAACTATTTATGTATTTTTATGCTGCACGCCAACCTATTTTAGACCGCGAAAAGGAGCTTGTTGGATACGAGTTATTATTTCGTGATGGCGTTGATAATGTATTTCCAGACATAGACGGTGACGAAGCAACAACTAAGCTAATCGAAGGGAGTCAGTTTAATTTTGGCTTAGAAGATTTAACTGGCAACAAACCCGCCTATATTAACTTTACCCTAGAAACCTTACTTAAAGGTTACCCTACTATGTTAGGGAAAGAGACGGTCGTTGTAGAAATCCTTGAAACAGTGCAACCAGGTAAGCGCTTACTGGCTATTGTTAAAGATTTAAAAGAAAAAGGCTACACCCTAGCGCTTGATGATTACATTCACCAACCAGTATGGCGCCATTTTTACCCATATATCGATATTATAAAAATAGACTTTTTAACCACTGATGAAAGTGCAATAAAAACCATAATTAACGATATTAAAGCCTATCCACACATCAAGCTTTTAGCTGAAAAAGTAGAAACCTATGAAGCTTATAATTTAGCTCTAGAGCTTGGGTTTGAATATTTTCAGGGGTTCTTTTTTTCAAAGCCTGAAATGGTACAAAGTAAAGCACTGCCACCATCAGAAATGGCATTAGCAGAGCTGCTTTACGAAACCTCATCTGTTGAAATGGATCTTAAAAAGATAACCGATGTGTTTGAACGTGATGTAAATCTATCATACAAATTATTGCGTTATTCAAACTCAGCTGCGTTTGCGCGCAGAGCCGAAATAAACACAATCAAACAAGCACTCATCGTCCTTGGCGCTAACGAAATTAAAAAGCTGTTATCTTTGTTATTTGCAGCGCAAGTTTCTGCCGATAAACCTGTTGAGCTAATTAGGCTTTCGCTAACACGTGCACGATTTGGTGAACTACTTGCTATTTCACACGGGCAGTTTAAAGATACCGGTATGGCCTTTTTAACTGGCATGATGTCGCTTATGGACGCCATTTTAGATGAAACCATGGAAAGCGTTATGCAAAAGCTACCGCTTTCTGCAGAGATAAAAGCTGCGCTATTGAATGACGAAGGCCTGCTTGCTCAGTATCTAAACTTGGTTAAGTTTTATGAGCACGCAGATTGGGAAGCCGCCAACGAAATTGCTAAACAGTTAAATTTAGGCGAAGAAGTTGCCAATGCATACCATGACGCCTTAACCTGGGTTAATGAGCAAATGCAGCTGATGGTCAAAGAATAATAAACATTAGGGCTTATTTAAGCTCAAAATACACATAAAAAATGCCAGCAATTGCTGGCATTTTTTATAGCTGTTATTTATAAGCTTTCTAAGAAGTCTTCATCAAAGTCTTCAGGCTCTTCTTTGATTGGAGGATTGCCGTCGTATAGCTCATAAAGCTGACGCTGAAAGTATATGTCTTTAACAAATAAATACGGGTCGAGTGAATCATTAAGTAAGCCTTCTTGCGGGATAAGCGAAGCACGAGCTTCAACCGCTTTAAGCGCAAAAACTAAAATAGTTTGAGGCGTAGTCAAGGCGATTTCTGGTAACACAAAGTTATCAACTACATCGCCTGTTAAGTTACGTGCTGTAGTCGGTCCCATTGCTGGCAGCATAATATATGCGCCGTCGCCAACGCCCCACACGCCCAATGTTTGGCCAAAGTCTTCATCTACCAGCTCAAGTCCTATTGAACTTGCAACATCAAAAATACCAAATACACCTACCGTAGAGTTAACTAAAAAACGCGCTAAACTCACGCCTGCGTTACCCGCTTTACCTTGTAGCCCTGCGTTTATCATATCAACAGGCGCACTAATATTATCGGTAAAGTTAACAATCCCATTGCGTACAGGTACAGGGGTCACTTCTACATACCCTACAGCCACTGGGCGTAAAATATAAGCATCAAGAATATCCATATTAAAGTCGTACAATGGGCGGTTAATGCTTTGTAGCGGGTCGCGCTCATCAACTTTGTTTTCTGGTACTTGTGCACATCCGGCTAGCACCAATAAACATAAAAAAGTAAAACTATGCTTTAACATCTAATGTCCTTAAGGTATTAATGTATCAATTTGAAGTTGGTAGTCACTTACGTTTTCACGTTGTAGTGTCTCAGAGTGACCCTCTAACTCACCACTACTTGGCATAACTGACTCATCGATTGAGATCCGCGCTGTGATCACAATATCTTTAGCACTTGATAAGTTTAACCCATCAACCATTGCATTAGCATCAGTGAGTTGCACCGTTAGCGGAAAGCTGTATTCATTTAGTTTAACAACCGCTAATGGCATAGGAGAGCCTTGAGCAGCCTTGGCAAAAATAAATAAAGTCCCCTGCTTAGGCTGCTTATCGAAAAGCTCATCCGCTAAGCTCACAGTAACACTAATAGCACTATTAGCAGAGACCGGCATTACAGAGCCCTCATTTTGGATTTGTTGCTCTATATCGGAAATACGCTGCGCTATCATTGAATAACGCGTATCGCTTTTATCCATGCTTGCAAGTAATACTTCAAACGCCGCTTTGGCTTGCGGCCAGTCCTTGCGCTCATAGGCAATAAGCGCTAATAAAGAAATAGCATCAAGGTTTGTTGGTTCAACCTTTAGCACTTTAGATAGCATACCCGCTGCACGCGTCATGTTCTCTTCGCTGCCTTCAAGCAGTAAAACTTGACTGTAGCTAATGAGTACTTGCATATTGTCTGGGTTCATTCGCAGGGCTTTATCAAACGATTGCTGCGCCATATCAAATTCGTTTAACGACATAGCCACACGTCCAAGCAGCATCCACGCAACTTCGTCATCGCCTGATTCACTAAGCTTAGTGCGCAGCGCTAAAGCAAACGCTTGCAACTCGTTTTGAGTTAGTGGCTCACCTTTTTGCATTACCGCACGCTCGCCATAATCTGCAAGGTTATCCATTGCATCATACCACGCTGCTATTTGCTGCTGGCTCCCTGTAAAGGTGTAAAAAACACCGGTGAGGGCTAATAAAAATGCTGCGCCTGTTAAAGCAAAAATACGGTTATTACCTTTGCTATTAAGCGATTTTTCTGGTGAAAGCTCGTTCAATAAACGACGTTTTAGCTCAATAACCGATTCACTGTGGCTTTGCGCATCAATACGTTGATTGTCTAAGTCGTTTTGCAGCTCAACTAAACGCTGCTCGTAAATGCTGATCAATTCTGCATTAGCATTGTGAGTAATGGTTTGCACGCGCTCTTTTTTTAAAAAAGGCAACATAATAAAAGCCAGTGCAATTAGTGTGAGTAAAGTAAAACACGCCCACATTAAAATCATTAATTTTGCTCCTGACGTTTATTTTCTGCAATTAACTTAGCAAGTTTTGCTTCATCATCGCTGTTCCAGGTTTGCTTAACTGACGCCTTACGCTGGCGAATTACAATAAAACCAAAACCCAAAATAACAATAAGTACAGGTAAAACCCAAAGTACTAATGTGGCTGGTGTTACAGGCGGATCGTAATGAACAAAATAACCGTATCTGTCTATCATGTAATCGATTACTTCGTCTTTTGTTTTACCTTCTTTTACCAACGCGAGTACCTTGTCGCGTAAATCTTTTGCAACAATGGCATCAGAGTCTGCAATATTTTGGTTTTGACATTTAGGGCACCTGAGCTCTTTGGTTAACTCTTCAAAGCGCACAGCTTGTTGGTTATTGTCAAACTGGTAGCGATCTTGCTCGGCATACACTGCCATACTTATAAAAAAGCTCAGGGTTAATAAAAACACTCGCATTAATTTAGCTCCTGCATAACAGGGGCAAATTTAGCACGCCATACGCGCGGGTTTAGATCCCCTGTATGGTGTAATAAAATTTTACCCGTTTTATCCACTAAAAATGTTTCAGGGGCACCCGATACACCTAAATCAAGTGACAAGGTACGGTGCAAGTCTAAAATATTAAATTGGTATGGGTCGCCAGCACGGCTGAGCATATCGCTCACATCGGTGCGCAAAGCCTGCATATCAAATGGGCCATCAAAATCGGCATCGTACCCTTGTACATAGTACAAACCAATAATTTTTACGCCTTGCTCGCGTAGCTTAGTTAAATACCCTAGTTCAACTAAACATGTAGGGCACCAAGTCCCCCATACATTAAGTAAATAAACTTCGCCTTTTAGGCTTTCATCTGTCCAGCGCTTATCATCTTGCATTAAATCAGGCAGGTTAAACGTAGGCATCGTTTGCCCTAGTCGTCCGGTTTGAATTTCACGCGGGTTGGCAAACAAACCTTGATACAAAAATACACATAAAAATATGAATATTAATAACGGTGCTAAAGCTAAAATTTTACGGTTCATTACGCATTCTCCAACGCTTTTTTGCGTGTACTTGCTGATGTACGGTAGCGTTTATCGAATAAAATCATAAACCCTGCAAGCGATATAAGTACACCGCCTATCCACATCCAACGCACGAACGGTTTGTGATAAATACGCAGTGACCATGCCCCTTTACTTAATTGCTCACCGAGCGCTAAATATAGGTCGCGAGTAAAGCCGGCATCAATTGCCGCTTCGGTCATAAATTGCATACCAATATCGTATTTGCGTTTTTCTGCATGTAACTCAGTCACTAGCTTATCGTTATTGAATACCGACACTACACCAGCATGCCCACTGTAGTTAGGGCCGCGTATTGATTTAACGCCATCAAATCGGTATTCGTATTGGTTAAGCGTGACAATATCGCCTTGCTTCATAGAAACATCACGCTCCACCGAGTACGCCGAAGTAAGTGTAACGCCTGCAATAACAAATGCTAAACCAACGTGACCTAGCACCATAGCCCAGTAGCTAATGCCTAAACGTTTAATGCCTTCTTTTAGCGTCCCGTGAACCGACGCCTTGGCGTATAAATCTATGGCAGTAGAGACTGCAACCCATACACCTAATGTGGTTGCTAATAATGTAAGTGGTTTTACGACATCGTAGCTTGAGAACAACCACGCACAGGTAATAACAACACTTATTAACACACCTATTAATACTTTATTTTGTAGTACAGCCCACTTGTTTTGTTTCCAACGAAGAAAAGGCCCTATTCCCATTAATATGGCAAATGGTACTAATAAAATGGCAAACATTTTATTAAAGAACGGTTCGCCAATAGAAATACTGCCTAGGCCCATTTCTTTATGCACCATAGGTAACAAAGTACCTAAAAGAACAATTAATGTGGCTACCACTAAAAAGATGTTGTTAAGCCATAAGGCCACTTCGCGTGATACAAACTTGTAACGGCCTTCGCTTTTAACTTGTGATACGCGCAGCGCATACAACGATAAACCGCCGCCAACAACAATGCCTAAAAAGGCTAGAATGAATAAACCTCTATCGGGGTCAGTGGCAAATGCATGCACCGATACAATAATGCCTGAGCGAACAATAAAGGTGCCTAATAAGCTTAGGGAAAATGCAGCGATGGCAAGCAGCACAGTCCACGATTTAAATACACCGCGCTTTTCTGTCACGCTCAAAGAGTGCAATAAAGCCGTAGCGACTAGCCAGGGCATAAGCGATGCGTTTTCTACCGGATCCCAAAACCACCAGCCACCCCAGCCAAGCTCAGAGTAAGCCCACCAGCTGCCTATGGTTATTCCTAAACTTAAAAAGCCCCAAGCAGTCATCGTCCATGGGCGAGACCATTTAGCCCAGGTGTTATCAAGTTTACCTGTTAAAAGTGCTGCAATAGCAAATGAAAACGCAACCGATAACCCCACATATCCCATATACAGTAATGGCGGATGAATGATCATACCTGGGTCTTGTAGAAGCGGATTTAAATCACGCCCTTCAACAGGGAAATACGGCAGTAAGCGTTCAAATGGGCTTGAAAGCAGTAGTGTGTACATCATAAAACCGACACCTAAAAGGCCAAGCACACCTAAAACACGTGCACGCAACACCCAAGGTAGCGATTTAGAACGCATAGCAACCACGGCGGTCCACCCTGCTTGCATTACAAGCCATAGTAAAATAGCGCCTTCGTGCCCACCCCACGTAGAGGTAATTTTATAATACCAAGGCAACGTACTACTTGAATGATACGCCACATAAGATACCGTAAAGTCATCTGTTAAGCTGGCATAGATAAGCGCAGCAAACGAGAGAAGTACAAAAGCAAATTGCCCAACGGCTAAAGATGGGGCCGCACGCATTAAACGAAGATTACCGGTATGCGCGCCCCACAGCGGAAAAATACACAGTAAAACGCTTAGCACCATGGCAAGCGTTAAAGAAAAATAACCAAGTTCTGGGATCATATTAGCTACCGCTATCTAGGTTGTATTTTGGTTTTTCGTGTTTAATTCCTTTTACGGCTTCTGCAACTTCTGCTGGCATGTATTCTTCATCATGCTTAGCCAGTACTTCAAAAGCTTCAATCACGTTTGGTTCTACAAGCACACCTTGCGCTACAATACCTTGGCCTTCGCGAAATAAGTCAGGCAAAATGCCTTGGTATTTAATTGTTACTAATGGCCCGGTATCAATCAGTTTAAAGCTGACTTGTAAACTTTGTTCATTACGAATGACAGAACCCGGCACAACCATACCGCCAATACGCAACTTTTGCCCTATTTGCGGTTTTTCTTTATCTGGGCCTTTGCCGTCTATTAGCTCGCTTGGTGTATAAAATAAGTTTATGTTTTCTTGTAGTGCATAAAGCACTAGGCCTACAGAGGCACCAATACCAAACAGTACTGCAATAATTACCAATAGGCGTTTTTTACGTCTTGGGTTCATGAGATTTGTTCCTGCTTCGCTTTTTTAATTCGCGCTTCACGCGCAACTTGCTGCTCTACTGAGGCCATAATACGTTTTGTATCACGTAAAGAGCTAAATAAAATGCCCAACAAAATTAAGGCGCATGTACCAAATGAAAGCCACACGTAAAACCCGTAGCCTCCCATTGCAATAAAATCAGAAAAAGAGTCAAACTGCATAATTTACCCCTTACTTAACAAGGCTCGAACCCAAGGTCGATGCTTTTCACGTTGTAATATTTCATTTTTAAGGCGAATTAACGTTACAGTGCCCACAAACGCTGCAAACGCTAAAATATTTACCATAAGCGGCCAAAACATACTTGGGTCAATGGCTTTTGTATCAAGCTTTGTGATTGTTGCGCCTTGGTGTAGGGTGTTCCACCACTCTACGGAGTAGTGAATAACAGGTAAATTAATTACCCCTACAATGGCTAAAATAGACGCTGCGCGCCCTGCTGATTTTTTATCTTCAAAGGCATGGTAAAGCGACAACACGCCTAAGTATAAAAACAATAAAATAAGTTCAGAGGTTAAACGTGCATCCCATACCCACCAAGCACCCCACATAGGTTTACCCCATGCAGCGCCGGTAATTAAGGCAATAGCTGTAACACATGCTCCCACCGGAGCAATAGCAATTACAGCAAGTTCAGCGTTACGTAATTGCCACACTAAAGCGACAATAGCTGCTATAGCCATAGAAGAGTATGCGCCCATAGACAAAATAGCCGATGGAACATGAATGAAAATAATACGGTAGCTGTCTTTTTGTTGATAATCAGCCGGTGCAAAACCTAAGCCCCAAATCCAACCAACAAGCATACTTATAACCGTAACAACGGCAAAATAAGGCAGTAACGTATTACATAATTGATATGCGCGCTCTGCTTTTGCGTAGGGATGTAACCACTTCCACATATTAACTTACACTCACTTTTAATGCTGACGATATGGCGATGGGTGCGCACATAATAGCAACTACTAACATGGCCCCAAGAATGGCAAGCTGCCCGCTATAATCCAGCGACATAGTACTGGTATCAATGGCTGACGTTGCAAAAATTAAAACAGGAATATACAAAGGCAACACTAATAAGCTCATTAAAATGCCGCCTTTTTGTAATCCCACAGTAAGGCCAGCCCCAATTGCACCAATAAAGCTTAATAATGGCGTGCCTAATAATAATGTTAATACGGTCGCTAACAGCGCAGAGCTCTCTAAATTAAGCAATAAAGCAAATAACGGTGTCATTAATACTAATGGTAAACCGGTAACAACCCAATGCGCCGCAACTTTAGCCAACACGGTGAGTGATAGCGGGTACGATGAAGCAATTAACTGCTCCAACGAGCCATCGTTATAGTCGTCTCTGAATAATTTATCGAGTCCAAGCATGGTAGAGAGCAAAGCTGCTACCCAAATAATACCTGGCGCCATTCTATTTAATAGACCGGGCTCTGGGCCAATTGCTAACGGAAATAAAGAAATAACAATGAGAAAAAACAAGATAGGATTGATAATTTCAGCACGCTGGCGAAACGCAAGCTTTACATCTTTACTAAATACCGCACTAAACAGCAGCCAATATGAATGTTGACGAGTCATCAGTAACGATACTCCAAGGACACCGTTTGTAGGTTTTCAAACTGTGTTGTTAAATCTTGATGGGTTGTTAGTAAAATAGCGCCACCACTTTTTAAGTGCTCAGAAAAACGTTGTTGTAAAAAAGCAACGCCATTTTTATCAAGTGCAGTAAAGGGTTCATCAAGCACCCATAGTTTTGCATCGCTTAACCATAATCGCACTAAAGCGACACGACGCTGCTGCCCTGCAGAGAGCATTCTTACCGGCACATCTTCAAGGCCCACTAAGCCAAGCTTAGCTAAAATTGGATATAAGTCGGGCTCATTTGTATAGCCGTTAATGTGTAACCAATGGCGTACGTTTTCCAGTGCGCTGAGCTGCACATTGACACCGGTTTTATGGCCTATAAATAGCAGGTCTGTGGCGTACTCTTCATAATGCTTGGCAATAGCTTGCTGGTTATAAAAAATAGCGCCTTCATCAGGCACACTAAAGCCTGCGACAATACGCAATAATGATGTTTTGCCAGCCCCGTTAGGACCCGCTAATTGCATGATTTGACCGCTATTTAGGCTAAAATTAAGATCCGCAAACAAACAACGTTCTTGCTTGATGCAGGTGACGGACTTAATGTGTAACAAGATGACGTTTCTCTATGCCAAAAATTAGGCGTTAGTCTACCATAATGATAGGGTAATACGAATATTGCTTTAAAATCGATTCACGAAAATTAGCGAAAACTTGATTTAAAATAATGAATAATCCAACGCAAATCACATTATCTAATTCATTGGTTAATAACCAAAGCGCCCCGAGCACTTCGGACGAATTAGTACAATTACCCGAGCAGGTACTTGCGGCTAAAAATATTCAGTTTTCAAAAGGCTCAATTACACTCGATGTTTTAATTGATAAACACTGGCAAACACTACGCTTAGGCATAACGCATGCCCCTCAAAATACAGACAAAATAGCAAGTGCTAACATACAGCTCAGCGCTGATGGAAAGCAGCTAAATATTACTCCTAACAATACCAATATTACACTTAGCAACGCATCACAACTGCAGCGTTTTTTAAATTATGTTAGTACCGGTAGTGAAATACAAAGTAAACCTTTGCCAGTCAATGTACAGCTTTCGCCGTCACCGCAGCTTATGATACCTAACCTTAATGCCAGTATTGCAATTAACAAAGAAACCGCACAGCTGTTAAATACCGAGCAGCCATTACAGGTACTTATTAATACAACCAATAAAGGCGCACAAATAAATGTTATTAACCGCTTTGCTGACACCGTCCATACTCAAACTCTCAGCCAGCATAAAATTTCGCAGCTATTAACTAACTTACTGCCCAGCGCGCAACTACAAGCAACGCCTAAATTAGCTATTATTTCGCACCCTCAGCATAGCGGCTCGTTCACAACCCCGATAACCAATAAACAGCTTAGTGAATTGCCTAGCAAGCCCGTGGCAGTCAATATTACCAATCAAGCAGATAAGCTGCTCATTAAAACTAACTTACCTAAAATGCAGGTCGCACTTAATAACTCATTTAGTAAACCCTTTACCGACTTGGTTTTATCACAGCAGCAAAATGCAGCCAGACCCCCCGCTGATAAAACAAGCCCGCAGTTAAGTGCACAAAGCCCTATAAAGTCATGGTTACAAAGTAGCTTTAGTGATTTAAAAACGCGAATTAACGATGCCGTTAAATACTTTGAAAACAAACCCTTTGCGAGTAAAATGCCACCTTTGCAGGCTCAACAAGCTAAGCTTGATGTAAATAAAACGCCGACACCAATAAACACGCTAACAAACCCTAATTTAAGCAAGCTAAATATAACCGCAGAAGTGGCTAATCATTCTTTTACCCCTAACAGCCCTTTAGCTAAACACTTTGCGCAGCTGCCTCCTTTAGTGCAAATAACCCAGCAATTAAAGGCGAGTGTGTCGTTATGGCAATCAGCAAACAACACAGCTCAGCCCCAAGCAGTGAGCGCCCAACCAACAAATGTAAGTACGCAAGGCAACTCTTCTGCGCCGCTGAGTTTAAAAACATTACATGCCACAACTTCACAGGTAAATACTCCCAATCAACCCAGTTTGTCTCACTCACTTTTTAACACAGCTGTAAGTCAGCAGTTACAACCAACAGAGGCTAAACTTTTAACCTCGCTTTTAAATTTGCCAACAGAGAGTGAGCGCCCAAATAGTGCTTCCAACCCTAAAACATTGTTGAGTAGCCAAATTACTGACATAGCAAGTAAAGCGACACAAAATACACCTGATCTTACGCGTTTAGTAAATCAAGCTTTTAATAGAATGGTCTCCAGTACTAATGTGCACCCAGCCACCATACAACGAGAGCTTTTAAGTACCTTACAACCGCTTACTACGCCAAACGACACACTACAAAGTAGCTTTACAAAAGGGCTTGAGCAACTTGCGGTTACTATTTTAGCGGCGCCAATAATAAGCCAATCAAGTACTTCGCTAACCTTTAATAACCACACAGGCGTGGATGCCCTACTTAATGTGCTTTTACCTACTTTTAAAGTAGGTAATGGCGCGGATAAACTATTAGAGCAACTTCAACAAACACAAATACAAGAGCTTGCCCCAGAGCTGCTACAAGTTAAAAATACCCTTAGCCAAGTACAAGTAACTACGCCAAACCAACAAAGCGACACAAACCCGTTAGCACAGTTTTTATTTCCGATGAAACTTCCGCCTGAAGCGGGACAAACAGAGATAACCTTAGGGCAATATAAAAAAGCCAGTGTAGATAAAACCGAAAAAAACGTGTGGTTTGTTAGATTAAATTTTGATTATGCACAGCAAGGGCAATTACAAGTAGTGGCTGAGCTTATGGACAAAGCACTCGATTGCCAGCTGCTTGCCTCTAGCCAAGAAGTAAGTGCAATTGCACACCCTCATTTAGATAGCCTCAGGGCTAAATTAGCTCAGCATGGTTTGCAAGTAGGCGAGCTAAATTTAAAACGCGGAGATGCTAGTCATCAAGCGTTTTATCAATCGCATGCCATTATAAATATTAAGGTTTAACATGACTGACACCTCTAATTTAGCAGCAAATAATAAATCCGCGATTGGCCTGTTGTATGAAGCAGGAAGCACCCCCGCGGTAAGTGTAAGAGGGTTTGGCGAGTTGGCCGATGAAATAATCGCAGCAGCGAAACAAAAAGGCATTATGATCCACCAAGATGAAGCACTTGCTAAAACACTCTCACACTTAGAATTGGGAGAGGAAATACCTAAAGAGCTTTATTATGTTATTGCTGAATTGATTGCTTTTTCGTACGTGCTTCGTGGGCAGTTCCCACCTGGCTGGCAAGACTTTCAAGGTAAGCTAAATGTAAAGGCCTAACTAGGTGGATGAATTATACCTACCCCCTTTATTAAGTATTACTGCACATTGGTATTACGTGTAGTTAAAAGCAAAAAAGACGCTAGGCGTCTTTTTGTTTATGTAACGAAAATAATAGTTCAGCTTCAGCCCTAGGAAGCTCACACTCGCGTATCACCTCATCTAAATCTGCGCCAAGCTCAACCATTTTAACAGCACGAGAATATATTTTTGCGTCTGGGTCATCATATTTTTGGGCAGCTTGTTGTTGCATCAACTCTTGATTTTGTTGCTCAACTTCAAGTACGCGCTTACCAATACTTAAAAGCCCTGTTCTGAGCTCAGACACTTCACTGCGTAATATATGTGTTTGCTCTGAGGTATCTTTTAATTGCTGTGATACCGCATTAAGCTCCGCCGACTGTTTATTTTTTAATGCAACAATTAGCGCCAGCGATATTAAACCTATCCCTAGCGCTGTTATTGCGATACTGAGTAACAACATAATTTTAGTGGTAAAGCTTAAATATCGCTTAACTCATCCCATTCATCATCGCTAAGTAATTTATTTAAATCGACTAAAATAAGTAATTCGTTATCGCGGTTACATACACCTTGGATAAACTTAGCGCTTTCTTCGGTACCAACATTTGGGGCGCTGTCTATTTCAGAGCTGCGTAAATACACAACTTCAGAAACACTATCAGCTAAAATACCAATTACTTGCTCTTCTGCTTCAATAATTAAAATGCGAGAGTTATCAGTTGCATCTGCAGCAGGCAAACCAAAGCGTGCACGAGTATCAATAACAGTGACTACGTTACCACGTAAATTTATAATGCCAATAACGTATGAAGGTGCTCCAGGTACTGGGGCAATTTCGGTATAACGTAAAATTTCTTGCACCTGCATTACGTTTACGCCATACGTTTCTTCTTCAAGCTTAAACGTTACCCACTGTAAAATTTCATCGTTGTTATCTGCGTTTTTATTCGCTGATAATAGTCTATCTTCGCTCATGCTGTTACCCCGTAATGGTCGTTACTACTGACGGCTATCTAAGCCTTTTTCTAATAGTGCATTTAAATTATCTACATCTATTAAAGCACACATTTTTTCTTTAATAACACCGGCAAGCCAAGGGCGTTTGCCACTGTTTTTTCGCCATTTTACATCTTCTTTACTCAATGTAATGTTATTTATTAACTTTTCGGCCAATAAACCCCAGTTGCTATCGCCTAGGGTTATTAAATACTGATAATTAAGAGACGCCTCTAACTTTTCATCGTACTTTTCAGGCATTACCCAACGGGCAGTATCAACTACGTTTAGCTTTTCATCTCTATTAAGCATAACGCCTTTAAACCACTTTGGCTTACCAAATAAATGATTTACTTCACCTAATTGATGAATTCCTCCAAGCGCTTTCAAAGGAACAGCCAATGTTAAACCAGCCACTTCAAAAAACAGAGCCTGAAATTCACCTTCAAAGTAATCTTCTTGGCTATGTAATAAAGGAGCAGGTTCTGTACTTAACTGGGTTTGCACCTCAGGTGTCTCTACTGGCTCAGGCTCAATAGGTGCAGGTGGCGAAATAGTGGCGTCAGCCTCGCTATTACTCTCTTTTACTTGCAAAGAATAAAGCTGCTCGGTTACTTTTAATTGCGCTTTGGGCTTTAAAAGTACTTCGTCGTTTTGTAAGGCACTAGGTACTTGCTCAAGTAGCTTTGCTACAGGCTCAAGGTTTTCCTCAGGTTCGTCTTCGCATAATAGCGCCCCTAAGTATTGAGTCATTACTTTTTCATTAGCAAATAATTGCTTACTCATTCATTAACCTTGTCCAATTAAATAATCTAATAACGCTTTATAAGCGTAAACCCCACGCGAACGTGGGCAAAACTCTATGGGTACCTTTTGTGCAAGGCTTGCATCTCTAAACTTTGTATCAACGGGGATCACCCCTGGCCATACTTTATCTTTATATGTATTTTGTAACGTTTTGTAGGCTTCAAGCGACGCTTTTGTGCGCTTATCATACATAGTAGGGATTATAGTATATTGGTACCGTTTCGCTTGAGAGCTTTGCATTAATTCCATAGTGCGCATCATTCTATCAAGCCCTTTGAGCGCCAAAAACTCCGTTTGCACAGGCACTAAAATACGTTCGCTGGCGGCTAATGCGTTCACCATTAAAACACCTAAAACGGGCGGGCAATCAAGCAGCGCATAATCGTAATGTTCACTAATTTTTGCAAGTGTTTTTTTTAAAATTAAGCCCATTCCCGTTTTATTGCCCATGCTTCTATCGAGGGTTGCTATAGCCATCGTCGCGGGCAATATATCCAGGTTTTCCATGGTAGAGGGGCACAATGCTTGAAGTATTTCTTCACTTTGCATTGAGGTGCCGCGGGCAAAAATATCGTACACACTGACTTCTAAATCTTCAGAATCAATACCAAAATAGTACGTTAGTGAGGCGTGAGGGTCGGTATCAATGAGTAATACGCGTTTACCTTGCAAGGCCAAAATACCAGCAAGACTGACAGCCGTTGTGGTTTTACCTACACCGCCCTTTTGATTTGCTACTGTCCAAATCTTCACATTAAGTCCTAATTACTGTTCATTGCGCGTGGTGATTCTGATGCCACCATGAGGTAAACGAATTATTTTAATAGAGTTATCATCAGAGGGAAGTTCCACCTCTGGCTCAGGCGCAGCTTGTTGCACTTGCTCATCAGGCTCAGCTTCATTTTCGGTGGTTTTTTGTACTAAGCCATACTTAGAAAGCGCAATAACAACTTTACGATTCTCTGCTCGACCCGCTGCGGTGTCGTTTTCGGCAAAAGGTGAGTATTGCCCATACCCCTCGATTGCCATTCTAGCTGGGTTAATTCCTAACGTTTCTAATTCAACTAAAATAGAGGTCGCACGTGCAACTGACAACTCCCAGTTAGAGCGAAACATTTCATTGCGAATACTTTCGTTATCTGTGTAACCTCTTACCCTTATGTAGTTATCTACTGGGGCAATAATATCTTTTACAATTTTTACGACTTGCTTAGCTCGCGCATGGGCCACAGAGCTACCACTTGAGAACAGCATTCCTGAACTTAGCTCAATAATAAGCCAATCTTGATTGAGCTCTAAACTGGCTTCTCCATCACGAATTTCATCAATAAGTGCTGAATGTAATTTAGTTAACAAACTATCGAGTGGTTTACCTAAATGTTTTTGTTTTATATTGCTGGTATCACTATGCCCATCTAACAGCTCTGGGCCAGACTCCTGTTTTTGAATGCTCTCACCGTACAATATCTCTTGCTCAGGGGTAACACGGTCAGTAAGTAGCCCTTCGCCTGTCACGCCCTCACCTTGTTGCGATTGCTGCCTTGCTGATTTGTCAAAAACCTGTTCTAGGGAGTCTGAGAGGATTTGAAAACTTTCTTCTTTATTTATGGCAATGGCATACATAACCACAAAAAAGGCAAACATAATGGTCATGTAATCAGCATAAGAGACTAACCAACGTTCTGTATGTTGATTTTTTTCAGCTGATTGACGTAAGCGCCGGCGTAACATAAAAGTTACTCTACCACGACATTAGGGCGCTCTGTGCGATAAGCTTCAAGCTTTAATTCTATGTTTATAGGACTTTCGCCAAGGCTTATAGCAATCACCCCTTCGGCCATCATTTCATGGTAAAGCATTTTTTGCTCTACTCGCTGCTTAAGCTTATTGGCCATAGGTAAAAATAATAAGTTAGCTAAACCCACCCCATATATTGTTGCAATAAATGCGGTGGCGACCCCTGCTCCTAGCTTTTGAGGGTCGGTAATAAATGACATTGCTTGAATAAGACCAAGTACAGCCCCTAAAATACCTATAGTTGGGCTATATCCGCCCATGGCTTCGTACACTCTACTTGCTTCAAGTAAGCGGTCTCGTTCAAGCATTAAATCTATTTCTAAGGTGTCGCGTAGCTTTTGCTCCGAACACCCATCTACTAGTAAGCTAAGCCCTTTTGCTGCATAAGGATCTGGGTGACTAAGTGCCTCTTTTTCAAGCGCTAAGTACCCTTCCTGGCGAGCTTTATGCGACCACGTTTTAATTTGCTCTATGGCTTGCTCAATATTGTACTGGGGTGAAAAAAACACCCAATGGCTCATGCTTAGCGTTTTTTTAAAGGTGCTTGTCGCCGTTTGCAACATAACAGCCCCTAAGGTGCCGCCAAGTACAATAATAAGTGCAGGGCCATTAAATAACGCCGTGACAACGCCACCCTCTAAAGAGTAACCAATCGCTATAGCGCCCAGCGCAATGATTAACCCTAAAACAGAGAGCTTATCCACAACCAGTCTCTCTTTTTATTCTTGCTGCTACGTCGTTTAACGCTAAATGCTCAGAGGCAAGCCCAGCGTTGGCAATGGCTTGAGGCATACCGTATACCACACAGCTTTTTTCATCTTGCGCCCAAATTGTTGCGCCAGATTGCTTAAGCATTCGCGCGCCATCACGCCCATCAGCGCCCATGCCGGTTAAAACAATAGCAAGTACATCTCCTTGGTAGCTTTTGGCAACACTTGCAAAAGTAACATCAACGCTTGGTTTGTAGCTTATACGTTCACTATTATCTTCAAATACACGCAGCGTTTTGTTACCACTTCGCCCCTCTACCATCATTTGCTGTCCACCAGGTGCTAAGTAGGCTGTGCCGGCTTCTAGCCTGTCACCTTGTTGCGCTTCTTTAACGCGTATTTTGCAAAGGCTATTTAAACGTGCCGCAAACGCAGGCGTAAATGCTGCCGGCATGTGCTGAATTAACAAAATAGGGTGTGCAAAGTTAGCAGGTAATTGGGTTAATATGGTTTGTAAAGCAACTGGCCCGCCAGTTGAAGTGCCAATAGCCACTATTTGATAGTGTTTACCGCTGGCACGCGTGGGCATACTGGGTGTAGTTGTTGTCTGCACTGGGGCAGCACGTTGAAAGCTTCTATCAGGTTGTTTAAGCGAAGAGCTTGTTGTGGCTAGTTTGCTTGCAGGTGGAGCAGTAGTCTTACTAGATGTTAATGGCCTAACAGGGCGTGGTGCACGCCTGCGACCAATTTCCTTCACTTTGGCTTGCAATAACTTGATTGCATCTTCGTTATTTCGTGCAATGTCTTCAAACTTTTTCGGTAAAAAGTCCATAGCTCCGGCATCAAGTGCATCTAAAGTTGCGGTTGCACCGTCGCGGGTTAATGAAGAAAACATAAGTATTGGCGTTGGGTTACTCGCCATAATTTCTTTTACTGCGCTAATACCATCAAGCACAGGCATTTCTACATCCATGGTGATCATATCTGGACGTAACTGCGCTGTTTTTTCTACGGCTTCTCTACCGTTAACAGCAAAACCTATTACTTCAATACCGCTGTCTTGTTCAAGAATTTCGCTTACTCGACGGCGAAAAAAACTGGAATCGTCAACAACTAAAACTTTTACGGCCATTGCGCTCTCTTATTAAATTTATGTGTAGGCATACACAGGTATGCCTACATTTTATCCTGCGTAATGCTTAAGCATATTAGGTACATCCAGAATCAGCGCAATACCACCGTCAGATGTAATTGTTGCACCAGCCATTCCAGGCGTACCTTGTAATAACGCATCAAGAGGCTTAATAACAACTTCTTCTTGGCCAATTAATGAATCAACCACAAAGCCAACTTGCTGAGTACCTATTTGTACAATTACCACATGACCTTGCGCTTTTCGCTGAGAACAATCAGCACCTTTAACTAGCCAATGCTCTAAGTAAAATAGCGGTATCGCTTTTTTACGAACAATAATTGTAAGCTGACCATCTACCACATTGGTTTTGGTTAAATCTAAGTGGAATATTTCACTCACACCAGCAAGTGGTAACGCAAACGTTTGCTCACCAACAATAACCATCAGCGTAGGTAAAATAGCCAGTGTTAATGGTACTTTTATCTCTAAAATAGTCCCTACGCCCAACTCTGACTGTATACTCACAGAGCCATTAAGCTGCGTAATTTTAGTTTTTACTACATCCATGCCTACGCCACGGCCAGAAATATCAGATATCTCTTCTTTAGTCGAAAAGCCTGGTGCAAATATTAAGTTATACGTTTCTGTATCTGTTAAGCGACTTGCCTGATCATGATCAATAACGCCTTTACTGATCGCTATTTTTTTCAGTTTTTCCGCATCCATACCTGCACCATCATCTTTAATGGTTAACAAAATATGGTCGCCTTCTTGCGAAGCCGATAATGTAACGTTACCAGTTCTAGGCTTACCCGCAGCTTCACGCGCTGCTGGCATTTCAATTCCGTGGTCAACTGAGTTTCGTACTAAATGCACCAACGGATCGGCCAGTGCCTCAACTAAGTTTTTATCTAAATCGGTTTCTTCACCTACAAGCTGTAAATCAATTTCTTTATTTAAGCTACGGGCTAAGTCACGTACTACGCGAGGGAATCGGCCAAACACTTTTTTGATAGGCTGCATTCGCGTTTGCATTACTGCACCTTGAATATCAGCAGTGACCACATCAAGATTTGATATCGCCTTACCCATCGCTTCACTGTCTGTATTGGTCGCTAAACTGACCAACCTATTTCGTACTAATACTAACTCGCCAACCATATTCATTATTTGATCTAAACGCTTTGTATCAACACGTACTGTGGTTTCAGCAGGTGGAGGCGTAGCTTTTTTAGGTGCAGCGCTACTCGCTGGTTTTTCAGCCACTTTAGGTGTAGGCGCAGCGGCTTTTGCCGCCGGAGCTTGTTTTACTGCAGGTGCTGGCGTAGGTTTTGCTGGCGTTTGTGCTACAGGTGCAGCCTTAGGTGGCTGCGGTGCAGGTGTGTCAGCTTCTTTTGATTCTGGTGCGGCACCTTTACCATGCAATTCATCAAGCAGTGCTTCAAATTCATCATCGCTGATTTCATCATCACCGCTATCATTTGTAACAGCCGCTGGTGGTGCTGTGTGTTTTACTTCTGGCTCACTGCTTGAAGTATCTCCTGCAACCGGACCAAAACTACCTACACCGTGTAATTCATCTAATAAACTGTCAAATTCATCATCGGTAATATCTGAACTTGAATCTGGCTCTGCACTTGGTTGCGACACTGGGCTTTGCCCTTTGCCGTGTAGCTCATCGAGTAAGCTTTCAAATTCATCTTCTGTAATTTCATCAATTTGCGTGCTATCTGCTGAAGGGCTTGAACCTGCCACATCAAATAGTTCATCAAATGCAAATGGGTCTTCATCATCTGTTGCGCTAACGGGAGCTGCGGGTTCTTGTTCAACAACTTCGGGGGCTGTTTCAGTAAGCTCGTCATCCGTAGGCGGTTGACCAAGTTTGTGAAGGGTTTCTAATAATTGAGGGTCTGCTGGGTCTGGCTGTTCGCGGTTTTGAATAGTGGCAAACATTTCATTAATGGTATCTAGTGCTTGTAAAATCACATCCATTAATTCTGAATTAACAGTTCTAACCCCTTGGCGTAAGAGATCAAATACGTTTTCAGCACCATGACAGGCATCAACAAGCTCAGTCATAGCTAAAAAGCCTGCCCCCCCTTTTACGGTATGAAAGCCCCTAAAAATAGCATTTAGTAACTCAGTATCTTCTGGGTTATTTTCTAGCTCAACTAACTGTTCAGATAAAAGCTCTAGGATTTCTCCAGCCTCTACAAGAAAGTCTTGTAAAATATCTTCATCGACTTCAAAGCTCATGCAGTTACTCTCCTCTTAGAAGCCCAAACTTGATAATAGGTCATCGACCTCGTCTTGGTCAGATACAACATCATTTCGCGACTCTTTATCAATAATAGGGCCTTCAGGACCTGCTAATGTTTGTGCGGCAACCAGTTCTTCTGTTTCTTGTTGTTCTTTACTTTCAACAATGCTGTCATCTTGTGCAGCAAATGCTGTTAAAAGGTGGATTAAACTTTCTTCTACTTCTCTGACTAATTCAATTACACGGCGGATAACCTGGCCGGTTAAATCTTGAAAATCCTGAGCCATTAGTACATTGGTCATTAAAGTTTGCAACTCATCGGTTTTATGATGAGAGCTGTTCATAAACTTGTCGATGCTGTGGCATAAGGTTTTAAACTCGCCCAGCTCTATTTCGCGGTTCATAAGCCTATCCCAAGTAGGCTTAATATGTGCAATTTCATCTGCTAGCTGCTGCGCAATAGGAAGGCTTGCTTCGACCGCATCCATTGTCTTATTAGCTGCATTTTCTGTCATTTCCATGACATAGTTTAAGCGCTTTTTCGCATCCGGTATTGCATCAGTGGTTAAATCGGTTAAACGCGTATCAAGTTCAAAGCTTTTAAGGGCTTCGTGTAATTGGCGTGTTAACTTACCTACTTCAGCAAAAAGCTGCGATTGCTCTTGAGAGGCAGTATCTAAAATTAATTGATCAGCTTTATCTTGCTCACCGTTTTCTAAAAAAACGACGAGCTGACGAGCTTGTTCTAAAGTAATTTGAGGCGCAGCTGGTGCTGACATAAGCCTCTCCTCTCATTAACCTAAGCGTTCAAACACTTTTTCTAATTTAGTTTTCAAAGTACCAGCAGTAAATGGCTTAACAATATAGCCATTAACACCTGCTTGCGCTGCCGCTATTATTTGTTCTTTTTTAGCTTCTGCCGTCACCATTAAAACCGGAATATGTTTTAATTTTTCGTCAGCTCTAATGGCTCTTAGCAAGTCAATACCCTGCATGCCTGGCATGTTCCAATCGGTTACAACAAAGTCAAAAACCTGATTTTGCAACATAGGTAATGCTGTAGAACCATCGTCAGCTTCTTGAACATTCGTGAACCCTAGGTCACGCAACAGATTTTTTATAATACGTCTCATTGTAGAGAAATCATCAACAACAAGAATTTTCATGTTTTTATCCAAAACATCCTCCGGTGAGGTCTTA
Source organism: Pseudoalteromonas sp. S2893 (assembly GCF_005887105.1). Lineage (NCBI taxonomy): Bacteria > Pseudomonadati > Pseudomonadota > Gammaproteobacteria > Alteromonadales > Pseudoalteromonadaceae > Pseudoalteromonas > Pseudoalteromonas sp. S2893. The sequence goes on from NZ_PNCY01000031.1 coordinate 81,611, forward strand.
ACCTATAATTTACTTACTACTAGTTTATCCAGTCATTGATTTTTGCTTTGAGCTTAATCATCGCCTGACCATGTATCTGACTTACACGCGATTCACTTACATCGAGTATATGCCCAATTTCTTTTAAATTCATTTCATCGTTGTAATACAAAGAAAGCACCATTGCATCTCGCTCTGGTAAAGACTTTATTGCCTCTAACAATGAATTATTAAACCGTTCATTTTTAACATTATTAAATGGTTTGTCTAGCGCTAAATCTTGACCTGCAGGGCTAATAACATCTTCATCTACCCCTAGGTCTTCTATACCAAGCACTTTACTGGAATTAACATCATTTAAAATATGATGGTATTCTTCTAGCGAAATATCAAGTTTTTCAGCTACTTCAGTATCTTTTGGTTCTCTATTTAAGCTATTTTCTAATTCTGTGATGGTTTCGGCTACTAATCGGCTTTTGCGGTGCACCGAACGTGGTGCCCAATCCCCTCTGCGCATTTCATCAAGCATAGCGCCGCGAATACGAATACCAGCAAACGTTTCAAAGCTTGCCCCTTTACTGGCGTCAAAGTTTTTTGAGGCCTCGATAAGGCCAATCATTCCCGATTGGATTAAGTCATCAAGCTGAACGCTAGGAGGAAGACGAGCTATTAAATGGCACGCCACTTTTTTGACAAGCGACGCGTGCTTTTCAACAATCACATTTAAATTTTGTGTTGATTGATATCCCATAGCTCTTTTCACCGATGTTGTCATAATCAGCCGTTTACTAGCTTCTCAATGAAAAACTCTAAATGTCCTGAAGGTTGATTAGGTATAGGCCATTTTACTGCTTTTGTCGCTAATGTTTTAAACGCGACTGCTGCTGGTGAATTAGGGAAAAGATCGACAATTACTTTTTGTTTGCGCGTAGATTTACGCATATTTTCATCATATGGAATAGTCGCAACAAGCTCCATAGACACATCTAAAAAGCGGTCTGTTACTTTAGAGAGCTTTGCAAAAAGCTCTTGGCCCTCGCGCATACTGCGCACCATGTTTGCAACAATTTTAAATTTATAAACGCCATGCTCGCGGCTAAGTACTTTAATAAGCGCGTAGGCATCAGTAATAGAGGTCGGCTCGTCACACACCACCACCATGACATCTTGCGCTGCACGAGAAAAACTCAGCACCATGTCAGAAATACCAGCGGCGGTATCTACAATTAAAATATCAAATTCGGTATTAAGCTCACTAAAGGCACGAATTAACCCAGCATGCTCAGATGGGGTTAGCTCCACCATACTTTGCGAGCCTGATGTAGCAGGCACGATTTTAATACCGCCTGGGCCTTCAACTAAAATCTCGTCAAGTTCGCACTCGCCTGAAAGGACATGAGATAAGTTTTTTTCAACACGTAGTCCTAGCATTACATCACAATTAGCTAGGCCTAAATCGGCATCTAATACTAATACACGATTACCCTGCTGCCCTAAAGCAATAGCAGTATTTAAAGAGACGTTGGTTTTACCCACTCCTCCTTTACCGCCGGTGACAGCGATAACTTTTACGCCGTTGTTGTTGTTTTGACTCATTTTGCGCAGGCCGCTTGCTTGATCTAATACTGTGTTAATCATACATCCCTACTGTGCTTGACGCCACTGCTTGGTGTCTTGAATGTTGTGCTTTTGCTCTTTTTAAATACAATTGCTCAGCTTTTTTTACTAGTTTTTCAGCATTTGCAACGCGAATATCTTCTGGTACACGCTGACCATTAGTAAGATACCCTATTGGAAGGCGATTTTGAATCGCTATACTAATAATCTCACCTAAACTTAATGATTCATCTAACTTAGTGAAAATACAACCGCTTAGCTGAACCTTTTTAAAATGTCTTACGGTTTCTTGCAGTACATTTATTTGTGCTGTGGCACTTAATACCAAATAACTACGTATATCCACTCGCTGGTTGCGCATTAACGTATTTAATTGCTCTGTAAGGCGTAAATCACGTTGGCTCATACCCGCTGTATCAATTAATACTAGACGCTTATTGCGTAAATGATATAAAACTTCAGCTAATTCATTGGCATCTTTTACTTGTTTAACACCACAACCAATAATACGACCATACGTTGCAAGCTGCTCATACGCACCAATTCTGTATGTATCAGTGGTGATTAGGGCAACTTTGTCGGCGCCATACTTTTGTGCGCCTAATGCGGCAAGTTTAGCAACTGTGGTTGTTTTACCTACACCAGTAGGCCCAACAAGGGCATACACACCCCCTTGGCGAAGAATTTCGTTATTGGTGGTTTGCATTTGATCTTCAACCATTTGCAATAATGCTTTCCAACCTTGCTGACGCGATACGTCATCTGGGATAAAACACGCCATTTGCTCTGCAACGTCTTTATCTATTCCCATCCCAACTAAACGGTCAATCATGCATGCACGTGTAGGGTCACGACGTGCCATATCTTGCTGCATTAAACCCGATACTTGGTGTTCTAGTAACTGGCGAATTGCGTTCATTTCATCACGCATCGCGCTCATTTGGGCGCTTTCGTTGTTATTAGCTTGAGGACGCGGAGCCACAGGCGCATCTAAATCGTCAAAGTCTTGATCTAAGTCATCAAAGCCTAGGCTGTCTGCTTGGGTTTGCATGCGTTTTGGCGCTTCATTTTCGCGTGCAAACATATTTGTCGTACGTGGCTGTGCTGGCTCTTGGTAATGCTCAGACGTATCAATACCTGATTGCGAAAACATAGAGGCTAGCTCAGGAGAGCGAGGGCGTGGCGACTGGCGCTCTAATAAAGCTTGTAAGCTATCAGCTACTTTTGCTTGTGGCTCAGGTTGCGCACGCTTAGGCTCTGGCTTTACAAAGTTATGAGTAGGCTGTTGCACGGCTCTTTGCGGAGCAGGCGCTGCCTGTGGTTGCGCTGCGGCTTTAGGGGCTGCTTTGTCGTAATCTACTGCGGCAACAATTTCTACACCATTAGCGAGTTTTTTGTTCGACATAATAACGGCATCAACACCTAGCTCATCTTTAACTTCTTTCAGTGCGGTGCGCATATCTTTGGCAAAAAAACGTTTAATCTTCATGGTTCAACCCCTGTTAAAATCTTTATTGTTGGCCTACTGAGCTGACAATCTTGATCTGTCTTTCATCTGGTACCTCTTGATAAGACATCACCCTTAAACCCGGTATGGTGTACTTAACAAAACGAGATAACACAGTGCGTAACATTCCTGACGTTAGCAATATTGAAGGTTCTCCGGCCATTTCTTGATTCTGATGCGCTTCGTTTAATGATGTTTGAAGTCGCTCAGCAAGGCTTGGTTCTATTCCGGCACCTTCGTCGCCTGCATTTTGTAATGACTGATGCAACATCTGTTCCAACTCAGGCGCCAAGGTTATGACAGGGATTTCTGATGACATTCCCACAGCGTCTTGAACTATTAAACGGCGCAGCGAAATACGCACTGCAGCTGTTAAAACATCGGCATCTTGGCTACGTGGGCCGTACTCTACAAGGGTTTGAACAATAGAGCGCATATCACGAATAGCCACACCTTCGTTTAATAAATTTTGCAGTACTTTTACAACGGTTGTCAGTGGTAGTACTTCTGGCACTAACCCTTCTACTAAACGTGGATGGCTTTTAGCTAACATATCAAGCAGGTTTTGAACCTCCTCATGCCCTAGTAATAATGCGGCACTGTTAGTTAATAACTGGCTAATATGGGTGGCTACCACAGTGGCTGAGTCAACCACGGTGTAACCTAGTGACTGTGCTTCGTCTTTTTGATCAGGCTTTATCCACACCGCATCTAGGCCAAATGCTGGGTCTTTGGTTTCAACCCCTTTAATCGGGCCAAATACTTGCCCTGGGTTGATGGCCAGTTCATCGCCATGTTTGAGTTCGCCTTCACCACTTGAAACCCCCATCATGGTAATACGGTACGCATTAGGGTCTAACTCTAAGTTATCGCGAATATGTACAGGCGGTACTAAAAAGCCAAGCTCCTGAGATAACTTTTTACGCACCCCTTTAATTCGGTTGAGCAGCTCACCACCTTGAGATTGGTCAACAAGCGGAATAAGCCTGTAGCCAACTTCTAAGCCAATAACGTCAATTTGTTGTACATCGTCCCATCCAAGCTCTTTTTGCTCTTGCTTGTTTGCAACGCCAGTACCGGCAACGGCACCACTTTCAGCCTCTTGGGCTGCTAGAGCAGCGGCTTTTAATTTTTGCTGCTGAGTAAAGTAAGCTAAGTAGCCAAGTAGTGCGCCTAAACTTAAAAAAGCAATATGAGGCATACCCGGAACCAACCCCATAATGATTAAAATACCTGAGGCGATAAATAATGATTTTTCGTTACCTAATTGGGCTTTAAATTGCTCACCCATGTTATGTGATTCGTTTTGGCGAGTAACAACAATAGCAGTACCAATAGAGAGCAGTAATGAAGGAAGCTGCGCCACAAGGCCGTCACCAATGGTAAGCAAAGTATATACTTCCATTGCGCGGCTAAAGCTCAAGTCATGTTGGATCATGCCCACAAATAAGCCGCCAACAATATTAATAATTAATATCACGATACCGGCAATGGCATCGCCTTTTACAAACTTACTCGCCCCATCCATAGAGCCGTAAAAGTCGGCTTCGCGGGTTACTTCGCTGCGGCGCTCACGTGCTTGCTCTGCACTAATAAAGCCAGCGTTTAAGTCTGCATCAATCGCCATTTGCTTACCCGGCATAGCGTCTAGCGTGAAACGAGCCGATACTTCAGAAATACGCCCTGCACCTTTGGTTATTACTACAAAGTTTATGATGATCAAAATTAAAAACACCACTAAACCTACCGCGTAGTTTCCGCCAATAACCACTGAGCCAAACGCTTCAATTACCTTACCAGCCGCATCGCCCCCGTTGTGACCCTCAAGGAGCACCACGCGTGTACTGGCAACATTTAGGGCTAAACGCATAATTGTAGCGATTAACAATACCGCGGGAAACATGCCAAATTCGAGGGGTTTCATGGTGTAAACAGTCACCAGTAAAACAACTAAGGCAAGGGCAATATTAAATGAAAATAATATATCAAGAAGAAATGGCGGCAGCGGTAAAATAACCATACCCAGCGCTGCAAGTACTAATAGCGGTGTGCCAACACCTTTGGCATACTCTTTTTTATCTTTGTTAAGTTGTTGTAATACCGCTTTAAAATCCATAACTCTACAATTCAATAAATTGACACTAGCCTGAATTTGCAATAACTATTCCAAGTATAGAGTCAGCAATAGATTCATTGGGTATTGATGCAAAATTTAAAGCAAGTGAGAGACAAGAGCGTATGGGCTTTATGGTTTGAATTTGCAGCCCCGTGTTGGTATTTAGGCAAGGCGCCCCTGTAAAGTGTGGTTAGCTCAGCTTACCCTAATCGTATTTAAAATCATCCGGAATAGGCAGTTTAGACTTAAGAGGGATGGGGCGCTTTCCGCGGCCTTTTTTAAACCGTTTAAGCTGAAATACATAGGCTAAAACTTGCGCTACAGCGGTAAATAGCTGATCTGGGATCTGTTGGCCTATTTCAGCAGTATGATAAAGCGCCCGCGTAAGCATAGGAGATTCTACAATCGGTACTTCGTTACCTTTGGCTATTTTACGAATTTGCATAGCCATTTCATCTATCCCTTTGGCAAGTACAATCGGTGCACCTGCTCGCTCAGTATCGTATTTTAGCGCCACAGAATAGTGAGTAGGGTTGGTTACAATTACGTCGGCATCGGGAACATCTTGCATCATTCTTCGCTGCGACATTTGCCTTTGTGTTTGCCTAATGCGCGCTTTAATTTGCGGATCACCCTCTGAGTTTTTGTACTCGTCTTTGATCTCCTGCATGGTCATTTTAAGTTGTTTGTTGTGGTTATAACTTTGATAAGGCGCATCTATTGCGGCAATAATCACCAAGGTGCACGACAACCCTAAAAACATCCACGAGAGTATTTCAAGGGCATGTATTATATTACTAGGTGCGCTTTCAATACTTAAATGCAAAATTTCATCAAAAAAAGTTTGAATCAAAAACACCGCAAAAATAGCCACCAGCGCAAACTTTAATATAGACTTTACAAGCTCTATCGCTGCTTGTGGGCCAAACATACGTTTAAAGCCCTTCATTGGCGACATTTTACTGGGCTTAGGTGCCGCGGCTTCCCAACTAAAATTAAAGCCGCCTAGTAAGGTATTTCCTATAAATGCTGCAATAACAATAATTAAAACAAACATCGCCATAGGAAACAGCAACGCACTGGCCACCTCACTCCACACCGCAAACATTTTAGTGGTGTCGTAGGTTTCACTGCGATTTAAAGACAGCATCCTGCCCATAATATTGTATAAGCCTTTGCCTATTTCGGGCCCATACAACAGCAACGAAATTGCAGAAAAAATAAGTACAAACATAGTCCCTAGCTCTTTTGAGCGTGCTATTTGACCTTTCTTTTTAGCATCTTCGAGCTTTTTGGAGGTGGGTTCTTCTGTTTTTTCTTGTCCTGAATCTTCAGCCATTGCCCCTCCTACACCGTACAGCCAACAAGGCTACACATTAGCTCAATCATTTTTAACCACTGAAACTCAAATTGGGTTACAAAGTTACCCAAGGTAGCCCAAATAATCATTAAACCGGCAACTAATGTAAACGGAAAACCTATTGAGAAAATGTTTAATTGCGGTGCTGCGCGGGTCATAATACCAAATGAAATATTAATAATGAGCATGGCCGTAAGGGGGGCTAAAGCCAATACCAATGCAGTGGTAAACATCCAGCTGCCCCACGTTACTATGTCCCAGTAATGATCAACAGCCCACCACTGGCCGTTTATAGGCAACACCGAAAAACTATGCACCACCATTTGAATCATCATTAAATGGCCATTAAAAACAAAAAATAACAAGGTCGCTAAAATTAAGTAAAACTGGCCAACTGCAGGCACACTCGCACCATTTGAAGGGTCTATAACAGAGGCAAAGCCCAAACCGGTTTGCATTGCCAGTATTTGCCCAGCAAGCACAAAGGTATTTAGCATTAGCGTAGAGGCAAACCCTATCGCAACACCTATCAACATTTGCTGAATAACCACCAGCACCATTTCAAAAGAAAATAAATTAGTAAATGTTGCTGGAGGCAGCGCTGGCACCACTAAAAACGTTACCACTACCGCCAATCCCATTTTAATGCGCGTAGGTACGTTTTGTGCGCCTAAGCCCGCCATAATCATGATCATAGAGCTGATGCGAACTAAAGGCAGTAAAAAATCACTTAACCATTGAATAACAACAGAAAAAGGAAATTCCACAATTAGCCTGCAATTTCAGGAATGAGTAAAACCAGGCGGGTAAAAAAGTCCATTAGCTCTTGAGTAAGCCAATGCCCACCTACAATAAGTGCCCCAATGGTAATTAATAAGCGCGGTAAAAAACTTAGGGTTTGCTCATTAATTGAGGTTGCCGCTTGGAACACCGCCACCACTAAACCAACAAGTAAACCGGGTACCACAATAGCTGATACCAGCTTAATAACTAAAAACAGTGCATCGCTAAGAATATCAACAAAAATTTCTGGTTCCATGTTGTACTCCTAATGTTTAAAAGTGCGAATGTAAAACATGGTTTATGTACCTAGTCCAAAGCTTTTAGCTAACGTGCCCATTACTAGGCTCCAGCCATCGACCAGTACAAATAACATTATTTTAAAAGGCAAGGACACTATCATGGGCGAGAGCATCATCATACCCATGGCCATTAATACCGAGGCAACCACTAAATCCACAATTAAAAACGGTATAAAAAACATAAAACCAATAATAAAGGCGGTTTGTAGTTCACTGGTCACAAATGCAGGTATTAACACAATAAGCGGTGTGGCCTCTGGCGAATCAAGCTGCTCATAACCTGCTATTTTGGCAAACGTTTCTAAGTCTTTTAATCGTACCTGCGAGAGCATAAAGGCCTTCATGGGCTCCTTTGCAAGTTCTAATGCTTGTACCGAAGTAACTTGTTCATTTAAATAGGGTTCTATCGCACGCTCGTTAACTTGCTGATAAATAGGCGCCATAATAAAAATACTTAAAAAAAGCGACATCCCTAATAAAACTTGGTTTGAAGGTGTTGATTGTAAACCAATGGCTTGGCGCAAAATAGCCAGTACAACAATAATACGGGTAAACGAAGTCATCATAATTATGGCGGCAGGAATAAAGCTCAGCGCCGTCATAATTGCCAGTACTTGCAAGGTTACAGAGTAATCTTGCGTCCCGTCGGCATTGGTTGTAATGGTTAGAGCGTCTATGCCCTCTGCACTGCTTGCAGCAGGTACAAATAACACAGCTAAAATAATCAGCAGCCACTTTATCATAGGGTTAATTCTTTTTATTTTGATTCGTTTGCGGGTTTAGTAGTTTGCTAAATCGCTTAGCAAGTTCTGGCAGTTCTTTTTCACTTAACGGCGTGTCTAATTTATGTAAGTAGTTAATACTGTGCGGGGTGACCCCTAATAAATGCTGTGCATTATCTATTTCAACCACCATTAAGCGCTCTCGTGAGCCAAGCGGTAAGCTTCGTACCACTTTAAATTCTTCGCTATTAGCTAAATTTGGATTAAGTTTTTTAACAAAAAATGCCAGCACTACAATCAGTACTAGCACCGCAACCAACGACAACACCATAGACAAAATGTCGGCCGTAGGTGTTAACGTTTCTGCCTTTGTAAATACTGAGTTTGTTAAAGCAGCAAGGGAGCTCATCGTAATTTTTTGATCCGCTCTACCTGGCTAATAACATCCGTTAAACGAATACCAAATTTATCATTCACTACAACCACTTCGCCATGGGCAATGAGCGTACCATTTACTAATACATCCAGTGGTTCACCGGCTACGCGGTCTAGTTCAACAACAGAGCCTTGGTTTAGCTGCAGTAAGTTACGAATATTTATTTTAGAGCGCCCTACTTCCATAGAAATAGTCACAGGAATATCTAAAATTGTATCGAGTTTACGCTTTTCGTCACCGCTAAGCTCATGTTTAGCATCACTTAGTTCATCAAGCTCTGCTACATGCGCTTCGGCGCTCTCATCACCGCCTTCGGCTTCAGCTAGGGCTGCTGCCCATTCGTCCATTGTGTCTTGATCATCGCTCATACTTTTAACCTTTTAATCAATTACCAGTCTAAGTCTACACCGTCAGAAAGGTGTAAATCATCTTCTAGTTCTGCTAATTCTGCATCTGAATCAATTTTCTTGCCGCCTTTGGTAAATACATGCAGCTCAGATTTAACTGAATCAGGGCGTTTAATTTTTTCACTAATTTGTAGCGCAACGTTATCGCGAGAACGACCCATTTTAGCTCTAAATGTAGGTAAATCCTCAACAAATACCGTAATATGCTCTGGCATTTCTACCGGTATAATATCGCCCGCTTTAAGTTCCATTATTTGTTTAAGAGACAAATCCACCTCAAGAAGTTGAGTCGACATATCCACCTCAACGTCCATAATTTCATCGCGTAAAGCTTTGCTCCAGCGCAAATCGGTGTCTTCTGTATCCGATTGTACACCCGCATCTAATAGCTCTCTAATGGGTTCAAGCATTGAATACGGCAAAGCGATGTGAAAATCGCCACCACCGCCATCTAATTCAATATGAAAAGAGCTAATAACCACAACCTCAGTAGGGCTCACAATGTTAGCCATTGCTGGGTTTACTTCTGAATCGAGGTATTCAAACGACACGTCCATAACCGGTGCCCATGCTTCTTTGTAATCTTCAAAGATAATTTTTAGTAGCATTTGCACGATTCGACGTTCGGTAGGGGTAAATTCGCGGCCTTCAATTTTGGCATGGTAACGCCCGTCACCACCAAAAAAGTTATCTACCAAAATAAACACTAAACGTGCTTCCATGGTGATAAGGCCAGTGCCTTTTAGCGGTCTAAAACGCACCATATTTAAACTTGTTGGTACAAATAAGGTATGAATGTATTCGCCAAATTTAATCATTTGTACGCCATTAATCGACACCTCTGCGGTGCGGCGCATCATGTTAAATAAGCTTATTCGCATATGACGAGCAAACCGCTCGTTAACAATTTCCAGGGTCGGCATGCGACCACGCACGATCCGATCTTGCGAAGAAAAGTCGTACTGTAATGTACTGCCTTCGCCGTCTTCACCTTCGTGTATATCTTCCTCTTCGACTTCATCAACGCCGTGTAAGAGTGCATCAATTTCGTCTTGGGATAATAAATCGCTCACGCTAGCCCCTTATTGCATCACAAAGCCGGTAAACAATACCCGCTCAATTACTTTAGTGCCTTCAACATCATTTAGCGCCGCTTGCACTTTTTCAAGCGCAGTAAAGCGTAATGTTTCTTTGCCTGCACTGGTGCTGAGCTCATCAGCTGTGGTGGTTGAAAACACGCTTAATAAGGTGCCTTCAATCAGTGGGATGTGCTTTTTAGCGGTTTCTTCATTTACATCGCCACGCACAAGTAATTGCACTTTTATTTGTACAATTCTATCTCTGCTTGACCCAGGTACATTAAACACAAAGGGTCTTGGCATAGCAACATACAAGGCACTGCCCATTTCGGCTGAAGAGCCTGAAGGTGTAGCCGAATCGCTTTGCGCTGCAGTTGTTGTTTCTTCATCTAATGTTTCAACGGGTGCATCATCGCCCGCCATAAAAAAATAGCCTGCACCACCGCCAACAACAAGCAGTACTGCCACTATGATTATGATCAGCTTTTTTTTGCTTTTACCGGTTTCTTCTATTTCTAAACTTGTTTCTTCGGCCATTGTGATTCCTTTTTTAGCAAAGGTACTTGCTTGTTTTAGTTATTATAATAGCAGTACTTAGGCATAGTAATCTATTGATGATGAAGTTTGTTGTCGAGAACTTTGTGGGTTAGCCCCATCTTGTTCATCATTTTTATCCTGCTGTGTATTTTTATTAGCCGTTTGATCTTGTGATTGCCCTTCGCCTTCATCGCTTTGCTCACTACCAGATTGCCCGTAAGAAATCGTACTTTCACCTAAATCAATTCCCTGCTCGGCTAACATTTCACGTAAGCGCGGCATTGATTGTTCAAGTGCTTCTTTAGCTTGCTGGTTTTGCACTACAAAATTTATTTGTGCTTGTTCAGCATCACTTCTGATACGAATTTGCATACTGCCCATTTCTGGCGGATCTAAGCGAATTTCAGCTTCTTTATTGCTAATGCTTAGCATTGAAGATACACGCTCTTGAAGCATTTTAGCTGCATCACTTTTAACAATATTAATAGCCTGCATCATACTTGCATCTATATTTACCTGCTTAACCTGCGCGGTGCTGCTTTGTAATTGCTGCGACTGTATAGCTTGGCTCTCTAAAATAGACTGCTCATAACGAGCGTTGTCATACTGAGTATTTATTTGTGCCTGCGTATTATTAATGCCATCGGTTATCAACGTAAACACCTGAGCTACACGCGATAAACCAGTATTTGTTTTAGGCTCTTTAAGTAAGCTTTCCTGCTCGGCCTCTAGGGCGTTCAACTCTTCTGGATTTATACCGTCTTGCTCAATACTAGAGGGTGCTTCAGTATTAATCATGGCTTTATTTTGCGGTGTATTCGCATTCATTGCAGCATTACTGGCTTGCTGCGCATTTAAAGCCGCATTTGCAGAGCTCGACACACTTTGCGCTTTGCTCTCACTAAGCTGCGTATCAAGCATAGTTTGTAAGTTGCTTATTGTTTCATTTACTTTTTTGAGCGTATCACCTGTCGGTTGCTCGTTACTCACATAGCTTTTCAATTGGCTAAGTAGCGCCTGCTTTTCATCGCTATTTAAGTTTTTTAACTGAGATTGAACTAGCTCACCGCGCGTGCTTGGAACTTTTTCGTTTTGTACGACAAACTCTGTCAGTAATTGTTTAACGGAGCTTGCACGATCATCACTTTCACTTGGCGTGGTTTCAGTAAATGAGCTTTTAACGTGCTCGTTTAATTGTGCACGTTGCGCTTCGCTTAATGAGTTGAGTACTTTAGATGTAGTTGATAGCTCTGATTGCGTAGATGAACGAGTCAGGTCTTTGGCTAATTGCTCTATGTCTGCATCGCTTATAGGCAGCGCACCTTCAGCATTTAACGCAGTGCCTGGCGCTTTTGTATTCTCAGCACCTTTACCTTCATTTTTTAAAGAAGGGGCTAAATTTTCTCCAGTGCTTTGCTTAGCTGCTTTAACTTCTAGCTCGGCGCTCGTAAACGCGCTTTTTTTGCCGTTGCTATTATTATCAGCTAAAAGAGTATCATCGGCTTTAGTCGTTTTGGCATCGGCCTCACCAGTTTCACCTAATTGCGAAGCTAAAAAGTTGACACTTTTATCACTCTTTTTTGCACTTAAATCGCTAAAATCATTATCGCTACTGCCATGTTTTTTTACACTTACATCAATCACTTGCGAGGAGTTTATTTGTGCTAAAACGCTATCGCCAGATAATAACGTATCTTGCGTGTCATCACTTAATGAAGCTGTCGGTTTTTTGCTATTGGCTAGCTGCTTATCATCTGTTGGCAATAAAGAGCCTGCTTGGCTAGGAGCCTCAGAATTAGCAGGCAATACAAAGGGTTTGTCTGCATCTTGTAGCTGGCTTAAAAAAGCATTACCAGATTCGTTACCTGCAGGTAAGTTACTGTCTTTAAATGCTAAAAAAGAGTCTTTTTCAGCTGTTGCCAACATTGAAATATCGTTTATTGCCATAATTCACCTACACAGCACTGCGGCAAGTTGCCACCGCACTTTGCCAAAATTAATTACCACCTACCAACAAAGCAATAAACGCGCCAAAGTTATAAACTTTTACGGCGCTGAAAAAATTGATTAGCAGAAAACTCGTCCAGCATTTTTTGCTCACTCTTTGCCATTAACGCCGCTGCTTTTAGGTTTTGTTTTTCAATTAATTTTGCTACGGCTTTTGCTTTTACCTGCTGCTTTAGCCACAAAGCTTTACGCTGTGTTACAACTTGCTTAGCGGTATTTACCGTACTGGCTTGCTGACGAATCGCTTCTTCAATTTTTGCTATAAAGGCATGGTACTGGCCAAAGCCCGCGCTTGATAAACCGGACTTTCCTTTCACATGTAATTGCTGAGAGTATTCTAATCTAAAGTTATTTAACCCTTGCAGCTTTTGTTGGTTAGCTTGTAAATTTTGATTGGCTTGTAAGTAGCTCATGCGCAGATTTTCTTCTTTGTCGTTTTCGAGCTTAAGCAGTAAATCGAGCTTATTTTTTGCCATTATGCTTGTCCTAGTAATTGGGCTAGGCCGTGTAAACCATCGTCGTAACTTATTACATCACGCATACCTTGCTGTAAAAACGCATTTACGCGCGGCATCATATTTATAGCTTGATCAAGCATTTGGTCAGCCCCTTTTTGATACGCACCTAAGGTGATCATATCTTTATTTTGCTGATACATTGAATACACTTGTTTTAATACGCGGGCCTGCTGCATATGAGGCTCAGACACCACTTGCGGCATAACACGAGAAATTGATTTTTCGATATCTATCGCGGGGTAATGACCGCTATCGGCTAAGTCACGCGAAAGTACAATATGCCCATCTAAAATAGCACGTGCAGCATCGGCTATTGGGTCTTGCATATCATCGCCCTCACTAAGCACTGTAAAAAACGCAGTGATAGACCCTTGACCTTCACCGCCATTACCCGCTCGCTCCACCAGCGCCGGTAATTTAGCAAATACAGAAGGCGGATACCCTTTTGTTGCAGGAGGTTCGCCAACCGCTAGCGCTATTTCGCGTTGCGCCATGGCGTAACGGGTTACTGAATCAAGCAATAACAATACGTTTAAACCTTGATCACGGAAGTACTCAGCAATGGTCACCGCGCTTTCACAGCCTTTTAAGCGCATAAGGGGCGATGCATCAGCAGGAGCAGCTACCACAACAGAGCGTTTGCGCCCTTCTACACCGAGTATCTCTTCAATAAATTCTTTTACCTCACGGCCACGCTCACCCACTAGGCCAACCACAATAACATCGGCTTCACTGCCGCGGGTCATCATACCTAAGAGGACCGATTTACCAACACCAGAGCCTGCAAACAAACCCATACGCTGGCCTTGCCCTACAGTAATAACTGAGTTTATAGCCCGTACACCTACATCCATAGGTTGGCTGATTGGTCTTCTAGCGAGGGGGTTTATGGGGTTTTGTGCAAACTTTAAATAGTGTTCGGCGTTAATTTTCCCCAGGCCGTCAAGCGGGCGGCCTAAGCCATCTACAACGCGGCCTAGTAGGCTCATACCAACAGGCAAGCCGGTATCATTTACTTGTGGAATAACACGCGCACCGGGTAACACACCGGAAATGTGGTCATTAGGCATTAAGTAAAGGGTTTGCTCACTAAAGCCCACCACCTCAGCATCTACAAACCCTGACATAGTTTCTATTTTGCATTGGCTGCCTACAGGCGCACGTAGCCCTTTCGCCTCAAGGGTTAAACCGACTACGCGGGTTAAAATACCCGCTACAGCAGGTTTAAACGCTGCAATATGGTGTTGGTATTGATTTAAGCGTTCGCTTAGAGGTGCACGTTGAGCTGCCATAACACGCCACAAAAAAGATTAGATACCGCTATTATGCAAAAAGCTATCCAACGTTTCTTTGACACGGGTTTTTAGAGTCATATCTAAAGACGATTGTGGCGTTTTAACTTCGCAACCGCCGCGCTCGAGTGTGGGTTCTGCAATTAGCTGCCAATTATTATCTGCAATAGTTTGTTCACCATAGCTTTGCTTTACCAGCTCTAGGTCATCTGGGTTTAAAAGCACACGAACTTTTTCTTGCTCAGTATTTAATGCATCTACGCTTTTTTTAAGCGTATGTAAAATAACATCGGGTGATGTTTTAATTTCTTGATAGGTTATAGCTTCTGCCAACATAACCGCTAATTGCACTAAGTGCTTTTCTGCCAGTTCGTCCACTTTATCAAGCGGAGCGCTGAGGTTGTCGATTATGCTACGCAAGCTGGTTAATTGCTCTTCTATTAACGGCTTAACGTCTTCTTGGCCTTGTGTTTTACCAAGCTCTACGCCTTCTTTGTAACCTGCTTCTTTGCCCTCACCAACCCCTTTTTCAAAGCCATCTATGTAGCCTTGTTCGTGCCCTTGCTTTAAGCCTTCCTCATAAGCATCTTGCCTAATGCGCTCAAGCTCTGCCATAGTTAACGAAGGCAGTTCAGGCTCTTGCGGCTGAGTGTCTTCTACAGCTTCTTCTTCAACTTCTTTTTTATACAAATCAGAAAGCGGTGTACCAAAAGCCGTTGAACGATTGCCAAAACTACGCTCATCAGGAGCGACATCAGGTATTGGCCAGTTTTTTAAAAGCTCATCAGCTTCATCTGCATGTAAAGGGCGACCTTTTAATTTAGACATAGCTTACAGGAACTCCTCGCCACCGCCGCCGCCTAACTGAATCTCACCCGAGTCAGATAGACGCCTTGCTGTTGAAAGCACTTCTTTTTGGGCAGCTTCTACTTCACTTATTCTAACCGGCGCCATTGCTTCTAAGTCATCGGCAAGCATTTCGGCAGCACGTTTAGACATATTACCCAAAATTTTATCTTTAAGCGCTTCGTCAGTCCCTTTAATTGCTTTCATTAGTACGTCTTGCTGTACTTCACGCAATATGGCTTGAATACCGCGGTCATCCACATCCATAAGGTTTTCAAACACAAACATAAGATCTTGAATTTGCTGAGACATTTCTTCATCGTGTTCACGAATAGAGTCCATCAACTGCCCTTCTACATTTGTATCTAGGTAGTTCATGATATCTGCCGCGGCTTTTAAGCCACCCATTTTAGCGGCTTGTGCGCCTGCTTGGCCGGCAAATTGTTTTTCCATAATTTCGTTAAGTTCTTGCAATGCTGCAGGTTGCACTTCTTCAAGGTTCGCAATACGCATAGTTAAATCTAGGCGCACTTTTTCAGGAAATTGCGCTAGGATTTCTGCCGATTGCTCAGGTTCTAAATACGATAAAACAATAGTTTGAATTTGCGGGTGCTCATTACGAATAATATTGGCGACTTGCTTTGAATCCATCCATTTAAGTGAATCTAAGCCTTTAGCGCCCGAGCCCATTACAATTTGGTCTATTAAACTTGCTGCTTTATCTTCACCTAATGCGGCAGTAAGCGCCTTTTTAATAAAGTCTTCTGACTGGAAGCCAATTGTACTAAAGCTTTGTATTTGTTCTATAAATAAATTGTGGACTGCGCTTATTTTAGATTGTGACAAGTCATCTAGCGCGGCCATTGCCATACCCACTTTTTGCACTTGCTTAGGCTCTAAGTGTTTAAGTATTTGCGCTGCATCTTCTTCAGATAAGCTCAATAAAAGAATTGCAGCTTTATCTACGCCATCTAACTTGTCAACATCAAACGCTGGCGGGAGTTGTTTTTGTTCTTGATCAGTCATCTTCTGTTAACCACGCTTTCACTACTTGTGATGATAGTTCAGGTTCGTTCGCTACAAGTGCTCTTACCGCTTTAAGCAAATCTTCGTCGCCATGTAAATCTGGCAGCTGTAGTGTACCATCGCTTGAGAAGCCTACAGAAGCAGAATCAAAGTCTTTATTTAGCATATCTAGCGTGCTATCGCCAATATCAACCCCTGAGCTTAATGCATCTTCATCATACTCTTCGAGCGTATCATCTGGGTATATTAAGCGTTTAAGCATAGGCTTAACAACTGCCATAATAAGCACAATAATAACCAGCGCACCCAGTACTAAGCGGACGATTTTCATAAACCAGTCCTGCTCCCACAGCGGTACTTCTAAATCTAAATCAACTGCTTCGCGTACAAATGGCACGGTTACCACCTCTAATGCATCGCCACGTTGCATATCAAAACCTACCCCACCTTGTAATAGGCGACGTATATTTGACAAAGCCTCTACCGAGCGCGGCGCCATGGTTGTTTCGCCGTTTTCACCTACTTTTGGCACATAATCAACGGCAACCGAGACGCTAATTCTGCGAATAACCCCTGTTTGTTGGCGCTTATGCGAAATGGTGGTGTCTAGCTCAAAGTTACGTGTAGCCTCTTTATGCACTCTGCTTGGGTTCGTTGCTGTACCAGCATTGCCTTGACCTGCCACTTCTGGAATAGTTGAATTCATAGGTGGCTGATTAGTAAGTGCCCCAGGAATTCCTACCGCTAAGCCACCAATGTTGTTCTCTTCAAATGTGGTTTCGCTTCTTACTGCTGGTAAGTCTGGGTTGTAGCGCTTTTGTGTTTCTTCTACTGAGCTAAAGTCCATGTTTAAATCAACTTGCGCCGTGTAGTTACCCAAGCCGACTACAGGAATAAGAATACTGTCTATTTTTTCTAAATACTCTTGCTCACGCTTTCTTTCAATGTCGTACTCTTTACGAGAGCGTGCTGCTAATGAGTCTTGCGAGCCTGAATTAAGTAAGCGGCCATTTTGATCTGTTACCGTAACACGTGAAGGCTCAAGCCCTTGTACTGCAGAGGCAATCATATCAACCACTGAGTCAATTTCTTCGCCATCAAGCATTCTTCCGCGCTTAAGAGTCAATACCACTGTGGCTGATGGCTTTTTCTCTCTGCGTGCAAATACGTTTTCTTTTGGAATGGCTAATAAAACTTTAGCACGTGTTACGTTGTTTAATTCTTCAATGGTGCGGGCAAGTTGTTGCTCGCGGCCATGTTTTAAACGTTCACGCTCTAATCGCTGACTAACACCAAAGCCCATATCTTGCATAATGATGTCGGTGCCTGAGGTAGGACCTTGCTCAAGGCCTTCACGGGCCATCAGCAATTTAATGTTTTGATACTCGCTTTCATCAACCGAAATCACGTTGCCGTCTAGCTCGTAGTCAATTTTTTGTGCATCTAAAAAATCAAGAGTTTGGATCAGCTCTTCTGTTGGCATTTTACCCAGCGGACGCATGTCTGGCTGACGTGCCCAAATAATCACAAATATGGCAATAGCTAAACAAATAGCCAGCGCAATAATAAGGGTGACTTGGCGAAGCACATCAACACCATTTAAGGCGCTTAAGTAGCCCGACTTTTGTTCTTGTTGCTCGTTATCTTCGCTTTGGTCAATACCGCCGCCAGCAAGAGCAAGATCTGTTGATTGATTAGATTGCGCCACAATAATTCTCCACTACCTACTTAAACAGGCATGTTCATAATTTCTTGGTATGACTCAACAAGTTTATTTCTTACTTGTACTGTAGCCTCAAATGCCACTGACGATTTTTGTGAGGCAATCATTGCCTCAGCAAGCGATACACTTCTATCACCCATTTCAACAGCCACTACTTTTTGTTTGGCATCTTGTTGTAAGCCATTAACAGTGTTTAATGCATCACTTAGTAAGTCACCAAATTGAGCAGACGATGTTGGCTGAGCTTGAGTAGGTAGCTTATTGATTTGATTTGTATGGCCTGCTTCTAAAGCCATTGATTGCATTTCTTGAAATAGCGCGCTGTTTTGAATTTTCATAATTTTCTCTGGCAAATGCAGTTAACGTTCATAAAGGGAATAAAGCACAAAGTGTGCCATAAAAATAAACCTTTAATTACATAAGGTTAACTATTATTTTTGAGAGTCAGAGATTTGACAACCCTAAACTAAGCGTGGTTAGTTTAGGGTTATATAGAAGAAAGGGATAAAGTTATGCGGGCAGCGAAATACCTAAATCACGCATTTGCGCTAGTTTATAACGTAAAGTACGCGGACTGATCCCAAGTGTTTGTGCAACATCTTTACGTTTGCCTTGGCAGCGCGCTAGGGTCTCTAATATTATTTTATGCTCTTTATCTTTTAGCTCATCTTTATAGCTGCCAGTATCAACACTAGGCAGAGAGCTACTCGCCTCTGCAGACGTTATTTTGTCATCATAATACGCGCCACTGGGAGTGTTCGCTTGTTCAGCCGCTATCTCCTGTGTAGGCGTACTGTTAATTGGCGCTTGCATTAAGTTTTCAATAAAAATGGCCTGTTCGCCAATTACATTGCCCGTTCGCAAAATAAGCGCACGTTGAATTACGTTATCAAGCTCGCGTACATTACCAGGCCATGCATGACTTAGTAATTTTTGCTCAGCGGCACTATCAAGTGTTGCTAGCGGCTCTTTACTTTTAACTAAATGGCGCTCTATTAAATGCTTAGCCAATACTATTATATCGCCTGGGCGCTCACAGAGCGGTCGCCACATTAGGGGGAATACATTTAAGCGATAATATAAGTCTTCTCTAAATTGGTTATCTGCAACGGCTTCTTTTAGGTCGCGATTACTGGTTGCGAGTACTCTTACGTCGAGTGAAATTGTTTTTCGGGCACCTAAACGCTCAACTTCACGCTCTTGCAATACCCGTAATAGCTTAGCTTGCAGCCCTAAGTCCATTTCGGTTATTTCATCAAGTAATATGGTGCCGCCTTGGGCTTGTTCAAATTTACCTGGGCATGCTTGTATTGCACCAGTAAACGCGCCTTTTTCGTAGCCAAATAAAGTGGCTTCAAGCATGTTTTCGGGAATAGCCGCACAGTTTATTGCCACAAAAGGCGCATCGCATCGGTTTGATTTATCGTGAATGTATCGCGCTAACACTTCTTTACCAGAGCCACTAGGGCCTAGCACCATAACACTTGCATCTGAGCGCGCCACTTTGCTCGCCAGCTCTAAAAGCGCAATACTGCTAGGGTCGGCAACAATTGGGCCGTCAGTGTCTTTTGGCTTTTCGGGTAAATACCGACTAACCATATTTAAAAGCACCTCAGGGGCAAATGGTTTAGCCATATAATCAATTGCGCCTAAGCGCATTGCCTCTACTGCATCATCAATCGTTGCATAGGCAGTCATCATTAATACGGGGAGATCTGGGTAGTTAAGCTTAATGCTTCTAAGTAAATCTAGGCCGCTCATCGCGCCCATTTGCACGTCGCTGACCACTAATGAAAACTCAGATTTTTTTAATTGGATCATGGCTTGCTCAGCACTATCGGCTGCAACACAGGCAATACCCGACATTTCTAACGTGTCTATGAGTGCTTCTCTTAAACCTGCATCATCTTCAACCACTAGTATTGTATTACTCATGCTGTTTTCTCCTGCGTTGAGGCCGTGCATATGGGCAGCAATAAACTAAAACATGCACCACCATTGGCATTATTAACCACTTCAACACGTCCTTGATGCGCATTAGCCACAGAGCTCACAACAGCAAGCCCGAGCCCTGTACCTTGGCTTTTTGTGGTATAAAACGGTTCAAAAATTTTCTCTATTTGGCTCAACTCTACACCAGGGCCGTTATCGCATACGCTAATACGCACGGTATCGGGTTCGCTGCTATCGCGCTGCGCTTTTAATGTCACCTGGGCTTGGCTGCCAATAATTTGAATACTATTGTGAATAAGGTTTTGAATAGCACTGGCCAGCGCGGTTTTATTACCGGTAATTTCTATGTCTGGCTCTGGTAGCTCAACAACAAGTGAGCTGTTATTTAAGGCCACCATTGCATCGGCACCTAGTTTTACCTCATTTAAAAGCTGCTGCATAGAAACCTGTTCAACCACTTGTTGCTCGCCGCTTTTAGCAAAAAGCAGCATATCGTTAACTTGGGTTTCTAAGTCTTTTAATCGCGACATTAATTTAGTTTGAAAGTTATCGCGTGATGACTCTGGTAGCTTTTTAGAGCCCAAATTGGCCGCGTATAACATTGCCGCCGAAAGCGGTGTACGCACTTGGTGCGCAAGCGATGCCACCATTTTACCAAGCGCACTCAAACGCTGCATATGGGCTACGCGCTTTTGCAAACGGCGCGTTTCTGTTAAATCTGTCATTAATATTAATTGCCCAGGCTCTGGCGCTAGCGCAGTAATATCAAGCTTTATAAGGCGCCCATCTTTGAGCGACACTTCATGTCCATCATCTTGGTGGGGACGAAAAGAGCGCTGAATAATGTTAAACCACTTCTCTCCTTCGAGCGGCTCGCCCAACATATCAATCGCGATTTGATTGGCTTTTGCAATAAGCCCTTTGCCATCAAGCACAACAACACCCGCAGGCATAGTATCAACTAAGTGCGACAGCCAACTTGCCTGCTGTCTTAAATCACTTAATTCACCAATGTACTCTTCTTGAAGTAAACATGGGTTATACTGTTTTGCAGTAATAAACTGTGGTTTAAGTACACTCGCAAGGGCCATAATCAAATCTCTTAATGATGTAGATATAGGGCTAAATGCACAATTTATACCAATATTATTTTATATATTTTTCATTTAGTTACCTTACAATAACGCGTAACAAAAAAATGACGCATACTAAAAGGAATAATAATGAGTGAGCAAAATAAATGCCGTTGTGCATGGCTTGATGCCACAAAGCCTGATTATGTGAAATACCATGATGAAGAATGGGGAGTCCCCCTTTATGACGACACGAAATTATTTGAATTTATTACCCTCGAGTCGGCGCAAGCGGGCTTAAGTTGGTACACCATTTTAAAAAAGCGCGCAGGCTATAAAAAAGCATTTGCTAATTTTAATGTGCAAAAAGTGGCTAACTTTACACCCGATGATATAGAACGGCTAATGCAAGATGAGAGCATAGTGCGTAACCGCTTAAAAATTGCTGCTACAGTTAATAATGCTCAACGGTTTATTGAGATTCAAAAAGAATTTGGCAGCTTTAGTAATTACCAATGGCGATTTGTTGGCAATAAACCAATTATTAGTGATTTAAATAGTGTTGAAGACACCCCTGCAATTACCGAGGAGTCAAAAGCGTTTGCAAAGGATTTAAAAAAACGAGGTTTTAAATTTTTGGGCCCTACAACGGTATACGCACATATGCAGGCCTGTGGCATGGTTAACGATCATAGTAATAATTGTTTTAGAAGAGCCGAGATTATTAAAAGTTATTAGCTGTAACCTGTAACCTGTAAGCTGTAAGCTGTAA